>JANNCG010000827.1:0-3238 GCA_031386385.1 Myxococcales bacterium | reverse complement strand
CGGGACGCGAGCAGGACCTGGGTTGGCACATGGAGGAGGCGCGGGAAGTGGATTTTGAATCACTCCATAGCGATACTCACGGCGTCGCTCAACGGCGCTCGAGGCCGGCTGCAGCTGGAGGTCTCGATCAAGGGCAGACACCGGAAGCTCTGCGTGCAAGCGTGTGATGGTCACCGTCGCATCAAGCCCGCTGAGGGCTGTTTGCATGTCGCGCTCTGGGGATGGCTCAATGCACGGAGAGCCCCCCATCATGGCGTTGGGCGGACACACTGGGCCGGGCATCTGACCGCCACGCGGGAGCACGTTGGCTGCATTTCGCGCGATATTTTGCAGAAAATTCGAGTTTTGGTTGAGCGCAGACTCGGTGATCCATCCTCGGCCACCGAGTCGCTGATTGAGAGATCGCTGTGCAGTGCGAAAATCTTCGGCGGGGACACGGACTGGGTTCGCGTTCCAGTCCCACACGAGGTCGTTGTCGGAGAGCTCACCGTTGGGAAAGTTGCTCGCTTCAAATCGGGTCCCCGCGATCACCAACAAGCTCATCCCGACTTTGTCGCTCACACCCGCGCTCACCATACGCAAAGGAAGCGTCGGAGCATAGCCAGGCATCGTGACACGCACAGGGTTCATACGGTTAACCGTAGCGCCAGCACGGAGCTTGAGCGCGAGAAAATCGCTGTGAATCCCCACGTAATAGTCAATCACCGGCTCGACCGATGGAGGGACTGAGAAGCCATTGTCACGAAGCCACACACGAACGGCCATCGCGTCGTTGCCACCAATCACGGCGATGGCGTAGGGGCCTACAACGTCCTCACGATACACTGTCACGCCACCGCCGCTATTATCTAACGTCCCGGCGCCTCGAACAGAAGGATCGCCTTCTTCTGCTCCAAAGCCGCCACCGCCACAATAGCGAGAGGGGCGTTGCGGCGCGTAAAGCGTTGGGACCGTGATGTTGTCGAGCACGGTCATGAAGCGATCATCCGCGAGGTTGATCTGGACGTTGGGTCCGTTTCGGACTGGCAAAATCCAAGAAAAGTTCGCTGGGTTGCCTGAGTAGCTAAACTGATCCCACAGCGTTGTTTGCGCGGACGACACCGACAAAACCATCCGGTGATCGGTCACGGACTGAATCGCGCCCGGAGGTGCGAAGCAGCCACCACACGCGTCTGCGTTCGTTGGCAAAGTGATCGAGGCGACTGTTGCGGTGAAGGCGGCGAGGGAGAACACCGCGAGGGTGTGACGCAATGGGTGCTGCATGAGAATCTGTCAAAGCTCCAACAAAGGGGGTTAACGCAGAGAGATCACCGATGGTGCTAGCAACATGCACGCCAAAGAGGGACTGTTCGCTTAAAACAGCGCTACCCCAATAGATTCACTGGAGTTTGTGAGCAGATTCAGCGGCGCTTCGCCCCCCTGGTTGCGCCACACTGCGCCAGTATTTAACCGTTGCGGCGCTTGCGGCTGATCGTGACACCGAGCGCTGCGGCGAAGGCGAGACCGACAAATCCAAACTGTCCCGGCATCGCAGGAGTGGTCGAGCAGCGGATGGGTTGTTGCGCCGGAACTCGTGCAGGGCCAGGGTTTGCGCAGGGAGGAGGCTCAGGAGGCGGATTGAGAATGGTCCCGTAGGTGTAGTCGCGCGGGCGGACCGCGTTGCTCGCCGCGGGCTGCAGCTGGAGGTCTCGATCAAGGGCAGACACCGGAAGCTCGGCGTGCAAACGCGTGATGGTCACTTGCTCGCTTAGACCCACGAGCGCCGCTTGCATATCACGCTCGGGAGTTGGCTCTACACAGGGCATCCCCATCATCATGGCGTCTGGGGGGCAGATGGGGGCGCTTCCGGGCGGACGTTGCAATGCGAACTGAGCATTTCGTGCGATATTTTGCAGAAAATTAGAATTTTGCGGCATCGCCGACTCTGTCAACCAACCACGGCCACCCACGCGCTGATTGAGGGCGCGTTGAGCGGCGCGAAAGTCTTCTGCAGGCGAGTGGATGGGGTTGGCGTTCCAGTCCCAGGTGAGGTCGTTGTTTGCAAGCTCGCCGTTGGGAAAATTGCTCGCTTCAAACCGAGTCCCAGCGATCACAACAAGAGTCATCCCGACCTTGTCGCTCACTCCCGCGCTCACCATCCGCAAGGGGAGCGTTGGAGCATACCCCGGCATGGTGACACGGACCGGATTCATGCGGTTGACCGAAGCGCCAGCGCGGAGCTTGAGCGCGAGAAAATCACTGTGAATCCCCACGTAGTAGTCAATCACAGGCTCCACCGACGGAGGGACCGAAAAGCCATTGTCACGAAGCCACACGCGCACGGCCATCGCGTCGTCGCCGCCGATCACGGCAATCGCGTAGGGGCCCACAACCTCCTCACGATACACCGTGACACTTGAGTCTTGCGACACACTACCGGCATCAGCAAATCCCGCAGGCGATGCGTTGAAGTCGCGCCCAAATCCGCCACAGTACCGGGTGGGGCGCTGCGGCGCATAGAGCGTTGGGACTGTGATGTTGTCCAGCAGAGTCATAAACCGATCATCCGCTAGGTTGATCTGGACGTTGGGTCCGTTTCGGACTGGCAAAATCCAAGAAAAATTCTCTGGCCGACCCGAATAACTAAACTGGTCCCAGAGCGTTGTCTGCGTTGCTGAGACCGACAGCACCATGCGGTGATCTGTCACTGATTGGATCGCGCCCGGAGGCGCAAAACAGCCGCCGCAAGCTTGTGCCGACGAGGCATTCAAGCTGGTCGCTGCAAAGGTTGTGATGGTTGCGAGAGCGAGAGTGACAAGGGTAGGACGCATACTGTGATTGCTCCGAGAAGAGTGGCTCGAATGAGGCTCGTGGCCCAATGATGAGCAAGCGGGATGCCACGCTTGGCACAACTGCTCTGAGTGTATGCAATGCCAACAGATTCGTCAGTTAATTCTCAGTATTAAATGGCAATCGAAGAGACTCCGGCGCACGCAAAAAACTGAGTCACTTTGTGCCAAACCTATTGCGTGAAGCAGCGAAAGTCGTTGTAGCACTGTGACGACGGTCCGGTGCGTGGGACGGTGATCGTCGTTGTCGCGGGCGGCCGGCCTCGGCGTGACGTTGATGCGTGCCCTCGAACGCGAGCCGCGTGAACAACCTGCACGATCAGGTCTGAGTCTGGATCAATCGAGATGGGGAGCGGAGGGAGTGGGCGCTCGACCGTGGGATTTCCGCGAGCGACGGCGGCGGCCTCTTC
>JANNCG010000108.1:0-2055 GCA_031386385.1 Myxococcales bacterium | reverse complement strand
CGACCTCGACGCCGTCGGCGTAGCGCACACGGGTGTGAAAGCCTCGCAGCCCGGGCGCGACCTCGACCCAGCGTGACGGCGAGAGCACTGTTGCTGCGATCGGAGCAATGACCGGTGTGTCATTCGCAACGTCCACGAGTTCGCGCGCAGGCTCTGGGTCTGCAACGATATGCCGCAGCGGCTCGACGCTCACAGGTTTGCGACATTGGGGGGTCGCAAGCAGTGAAAATAAAAGCCCCCAGCGAGCCAACTTCTGACGACTACAGAATAGGTCCACTTGCATTATAGCGGTGATTTCGGACAACAGTGTGGGTGTATTGTTGCGAGAGCATGGGGCGTGTGTACCCCAGTTGTTGCGTCAAAAGATCCAGCGTTGAGCGGCTCAAACGAACGGTCCGCACCACGGATCCATCCTCGCGACGCACCTCAACGTGGCCCATCCCAAGCCCGAGCCCCCCAAGGTGGAGCGCTCTGAACTCGCGCAGCTCGGTCGAGGCAACACGCGCTACAGGAAAACCCAGATAGTTCGAGAACTGCCAGGTCCCGTCGTTGAGCACTTTGATCTGCGACGCATCGCGGAGGTACGGCCATACCACCCCGCTTGCGAGCGACGAAAACACCGCACACCAGCCGATGATGGCCCAGCGCAGTGAGCGCTGACTCGCTGAATATTGGCTTCGAAAAAGCTCGCGGGCAATCAGAATGCCGACGGTCAAACACACCGCGCACATGACCGCTGCTGGAAGGTGCCACAAAAAATAGTGGCCGTGACCGAGGGCAACTGACCGCATGGCCTCTATTGTGCACTACTTTGCCCGAGTCACAACCGCTAAGTTTTCCGTGATCCGGCTTCGCGGAGACCCTCAAGCCGAGATGCATCGGATGACTGGCGACAGGTGGGGGCGTTTCTATTACTCTTCGGGGACGTGATCAGTTCAGAATTACAGCGTCTTTTGTCAGCGGCGGTTGTGGTTGCGCGTGAGGCGGGACATCGGATTCGCGCAGAATTCTATCGACCGGGCGGGCCGCGAGGCAGCGGCCAAAAGGCGCCAATCGATCTGGAGGTCGAGCTTCACATTCAACGCGAACTGATGCGAGCCTTTCCAGCGGCACGGTACATCGGAGAAGAGCTGAGCCGCGAGGCCGAATCGCTCAAGCCCGAGGAGTACTGCTGGCTTGTGGACCCGCATGATGGGACGCAGTCGTTTCTCGAAGGCTGGCGTGGGAGCACGGTCTCGATCGCGCTCGTTCATCGAGGGCAGCCCATCCTCGCGGTGGTTTACGCCCCCTGCGCGCCGGACGATCAAGGGGATCTGTGGTCTTGGTGCGAGGGGCTTCCGGTGTTGAGAAATGGCGCGCCGATGCAGCGCGAGCCGCTGCCGACAGAGCTTGGACCCACACTCACCGTCGCAGTCAGCCAGCACGCAGACCGCGCGGCAGGCGCGAACGTGAGTATTCTACGGGGTGCGCGATTTCGAAGTGTCCCGAGTATCGCGTATCGTTTAGCACTCGCAGCGAGCGGGGACGCGGACGCGGTCGTCTCAATCGCGGGGGTCACCTGGTGGGACATCGCGGCGGGACACGCTTTGCTTCGCGCCATGGGCGGAGAGGTGCTCAACGACAAAGCAGAGCCCGTGCAGTATCAGGGCACCCGAGGCGTGTTCGATTGCTTTGGCGGGTCACTATCGGTTGCAAAAACACTCGCAACGTCGGACTGGTCACAGCTGAGAACCCGGCAGCCTTCGATGCCGTTGAGCAAAGAGTATCCCAGAGCGTGGCCCAAGCCACAGTATCACGTGCATCACTCAGAAGCTCTATATCGCGCGCAAGGTTGTTGGCTCGGGCAGCTTATCGGCGACGCCCTTGGTGGGCAGGTTGAGTTTATGGACGCGCCACAAATCCGCGCGCGCTACCCCAACGACGTCACGCTGTTGCAAGACGGCGGCGTATGGAACACCCTCGCCGGCCAACCCACCGATGACTCGGAGATGGCGCTCATGCTTGCGCGCACACTCGTTCGCGACGGCGGGTATGTTGAGCAAAACGTCTTTCGCG
>JANNCG010000821.1:0-3111 GCA_031386385.1 Myxococcales bacterium | reverse complement strand
CTCGGGAGCTCACTCGGGATTGGCTCGCAATTCGCTCAACAAATCGCAGTCCAGTGCGTAGCCCCCTATGGCAATACGTATTTGGTCAACGATTTCACTGGTGATGGGTTGCTTGACCTTCTGATCGCGTCGAATTTGAATCAGCACGGTAACCATCAAGACGAGCCTGCACTCGAGTTCTTTTCGCAGACCGCAAATGGCCTTTCACCGGCACACACCGCAACTTTTACCCCAGCTGATTGTGGACTATTCGTGAGTCCCTTCGTTGCTCCTGGCGATATCAATGGGGATGGGTTGTCAGACATTGTTACATGCGCTCCACGTGCCGTCCGGGATGGGATGGAATATGTGGGATCCGCAGCCGTACACCTCGGCACCGCAAATGGCTTTGCGAACCCAGCGCATCAGCGGCTTTTTGGCACAACCAACTACGACGATTTTGGCCGGGCTACAAAGTGCGTGGGAGACGTGAACGGGGACGGCTTTGATGATTTTGTCATCCCGGCGGACGAGATTCCCAATAGTCCACTCGCACAAGCGGGCCGCGCGAGCCTGTATCTGGGCAGCGCAGTGGGCCTGAATCCAATCCCCGCGCAAGTGTGGGACGGCGACCAACGAAGGGGGTACTTTGGCAGTTCAATCGCACAGTTTTGACACTCCTCAACACCCTCTCGAAGCTCGCGAAGTGCTCGAGGCAAGTGCACTTACGTCAGGGGCTTTGCGTGCGTTTTGTCAGCTACGATTGCGCTCAGTTGCACGCGCACGGCTTCGCACACGACCGCTGAACCCACATGCGATCGCAGCAGATCGCGCGCCAACGCGATGTCCCAACTGAGCAGCGTGGTACGGGCATTGTGTTCAACTGCAACAATTGCAGGCTTGACGAGCTTGTATGCTTGTCGCCAACACGTGACCACTTTGGCTCATCTGCCAACCCATCGTCACCAAGTAGGCAGACCATCCGTTCGGCTTCTTGCTCCCCTACCTCATTCTGCCCATCGCATTGCGGGATTGGTTTTTCGTTGGACCGATGCGCTCGGCGGAATCTGGCAATTGTGCGATGACTTTGCCTGCGAGCACATCGTCGACGAACGCCGCATTGTCGGCAACCAATTCACGTTTGTTGAGAACGATGAAAGGCAAATCTTCCATCGGATCTACTACTGGAGACTAAAAACCAACCTCGGAGCGAGTCCTGTTTGGCCGATATTAGTGGGATCAACACTACGATATCCTGGAATTTTTCTATCAAAATTGAGTGGTGGGTTCGTGGTTCGTGCGACCTCTACGGGCTTGAATTTTTGCGGGTTCGACCCCTACAATCCAACTCTGTACGATGATCGTGTGGTCGAGCGATGCACAACCGACCTGTGCCGGACTCAGTGGAGCGACATCGCCGTTGCAGGGGATCTCGACAATGACGGCGACGATGACATCGTCGCGCAATATCCCGTCCGGTCGGCGACACCGCTTGATGCGCAGGTTCTTTTGCACTCCAACAGCTCTCGTTTAGGCACCGTTAGAAATACACTTCGGATTGAGGGTGTTCGACGGGTTCGCGCTGTGGGGGATCTCAATTCTGATGGCCACGCAGACTTGCTCGCGCTCGACAGAGCTGGGCGAGTAATCTGCCTTTATGGACCTGGGTTTAATGGTTCGCGAACAGTCCTACATGGCCTACCACCAGCGTTTTCACTGGAGATTCAGACACCCTTCGACTTCAATGGAGATGGCTTCACAGATGCGATCATTCACCTTGATGATGATGCTTGGATTTTGTGGGGCACAGCCACTCAAGCGCTTACATTCAGTCCGCTTGCTCCTGAACTCGCGAGATTCTCTCCCGTGAGAGATCTAAACAACAATGGCCGTGAAGAGCTCGTCCGGCTCAGCTACGCATCAACTGGAAATACAATCATTGAGTTATGCGAAACGTTTGACGGGACAGTTGACGGTCTCGATCAGGACTGCCAGACATTTCACCTTGACTGTCGTGGTGACGCAATCGTTTTTCGTGATAGATCAACAGCAGATCACTTTGAAGCAAGACTATTAAACACTGCAAGTGATGCGCTTTTCATCGTGGAGTCTGGCCGAGAACATGCGGTCTGTTGGGAGCCATTCAAGGGAGGCAGTCTCGAGTTACTTCGTGCAGGAGAGTTGATTAACGCCACTTTTTTTCGAAGCATGAGAGCTGCCTATCTATCGCCATGGTGATTTCTTCTGTCCAACTCATCATCAGTTCACTGTTCGTCGCAGTACTCGTTGGCTGCTCTGCAGGACCCACATCCACGTGCGTTCGCGTTGGTTCGCGTTGTATCGCTCCAACGCTATTCCCTCGTCCGATCGCACCACTATCGCTCGGCGATGTGACGCTTCAGCGCCCCACGCTTCGTTGGTCACTCGCGCCAGATTTTGACAGTGTCACGCTCGAGCTCTGCCGTGATCGATCTTGCACGCAAATCATCGAATCACAGCGCGTTGCGGGCACGTCAGCACGACCGTCGCAGCCACTGGCCGCCCGCTCTGTTGTATTTTGGCGTGTTCGCGGGTGGGTGGGTACGACCGAAAGCCAGATAAACAGCGCAACGTGGCTGTTTCACGTTCCGCCGCGGGACGCGACAATGGGCGTTGATACAAGTACGCATGCCCACACCGATCTCAACGGGGATGGCTACGACGATCTTGTCGCTGGTTGCAGCTGGCGCAATTCGTTCTCTCCCACGCACCCAATCTTAGTTTTCTACGGCAGTGCTCAGGGATTTTCTTCTACGCCGTCCTTGAGCATCAGAGATGACGGTCTTTGGGACGATATCGGTCCGAGATTGTACGCGGGTGGCGACTTGAATGGCGACGGCTTTGGCGAGCTTGTGATTGAGAGCTTGCCGGGAACGAACGAAAACCGTGCCAACCCGACGAGATTTTTTGTCTATTACGGAAGTGCGCAGGGCATTTCATCGACGAACCCGTTTGTCCTCACATCATCGACTGACTCTTCGTTTGGCTATCCATTCGCAGCGTTAGGTGATGTCGATTGGGACGGATACACCGAGCTAGGTGTGGTCACTCGACACCCGACAGATCCGTCAACGTCCAGAGCAAGGTCGCTGC
>JANNCG010000040.1:0-2762 GCA_031386385.1 Myxococcales bacterium | reverse complement strand
GGGGAGAAAGGTTCCGTCGGGGGAGAGATTTTTTCGGATCTCTCGGGGCGGAAGGGCAAATTATAGGCGATTGGGGTGGTTTTGGCCAGGGGATGGGCGTTGAGAAGCGCTCAACATTCATCATAGCCGCGTTCGCAGCGCGCAGAGGACAAGCCTCCGCGCATGTGCCGTCGCGCAATGAGCGCTCAGGAAACCCGCTCGTCATTGGCATTCCTCGGGGTTGGTGGGGGAGGCTGTATGCGTATCGCAGAAGGGTTGCGGTCAAGGTCCCAGATTAAGCTTTTTTGAGCCCCACCCGCACTCAACGCCTCTGAGAGATTTTCGCATTGCAATGCTTGGACGCGATTGTGCGTCAGCTTGCATCAGTTTGCATCGTCAACGTGTCATCGAACTCGCGGCTATCTGTCTTGGCTAAGGAGTCTTTCATGGCAAATCTCGTCTTTCAAATCCCCGAAACCGTCAACCTTCACATCTGGGCATACTGCAACCTCCGATGTGTGTACTGCTACGGGAGCTTTCCCGATCGCCCGCCCTACCTCAGCGTGGACGCTTGGAAACACATCCTCAATGGACTGCTCGCGGCTGGCGTGAAGCGAGCGAATTTTTCTGGCGGCGAGCCCACACTCTACCCGCGATTTCACGAGCTGGTGGCCCATTGCAAAGCGATTGGGCTACAGCCGAGCATCATCACCAACGGTAAGAAGCTCACAGACGATACCCTCGAGCTATTTGATCTCGTCGGGCTCAGCATCGACTCTACCGATGACGCCGTGAGCGCCCAAATGGGGCGCGTTGATCGAGATATCCCGTCGTATCGTGAGTTCATTATCAATCTCGCCGAGCGCACAAAGAAGCTTGGCGTGCGGCTGAAAATCAACACCGTCGTGACAGCACTCAATACCGACGAAGACCTCTCAGACCTATACCTCGCGCTACGCCCCGAGAAGGTAAAACTCCTGCAGTTCACCGAGGTCTTCGGAGAGAACGAGAGCAACGCGGACAAGTTGCGGGTGAGTGACGAACAGTTTCAACAGTTCGCCGATCGACACGCTCATCTGCGTCTTGAGGGCATCTGGGTTGAACCCGAACCCGCCAGCACCATCGCCTCGACGTACGTGATGATTGACCCATCAGGGAGGCTGTTTCAGCACAACGGCAACGGCCATACTTTTAGTCGTCCGCTCACAGAGTGTTCGCTGACCGAAGCGATGCACGAAACGGGTGGCTACAACCGCCAACGATTCGAGGACCGAGGAGGACACCGTGATGTGCGATCACTGCCAATTGTTGGCAACGCCAGGTGATCAGGTGGAACTTCGTGATGCCTCCAAGCGAACATTATTTGCAGCAAATTGAGCCAAACGATCGGAGTACGGCCCCGTACTTCGATTTTCTCGCTGAAAATCCAGCATTTCGTGATGCCGCACAAGGCTGTGCAAAACACCTGGCATTGTTCTCGTATTTGTCGCGTCCGCATGTCAGCCAAAGGTCACCTCGCGAACGAGTCGGTCTATTCTTCGCGTCAACAGTTCGTTATCCTCCGGCGAGGAGCAGCGTTGACCGGTCTGTGAACACCAGAGATAAAGTCATCACGCTCGCCGAGTGGCTTCGGACATTGGACGAGCTGCTTGGCGCGCTACGCAAAGCACAGAGCACCGACGACGTGCGCGCGATCTGTGTGCACAGCCGAAGCATCACCGAGTTGCTTTGCCAAGCAGCACTCGACCATCGCAACGTCTCTCCACAGGGAACAGAGCTTCGCGCGCTGCTACAGACGCTGCGCTCAAAGGCGTTTGGACTTGTGTTGAGTGATGACCTCGATCACGCACTTAACACACTCCAAGCAGAAGGAAACTTCGGTGCGCATCCCAAAACATCCGACCCCGACCGGATGCAACAAGCGTCGCGTCGCGTCGTCGAAGAGCTGCCAAAGGTGCTGCGGTGGTTTCACTCAACGATCGCAGAGCGTGAGCCGTCGCAGCTGGTAAGCGAGTTTCTGGCGGACCCATTTAAGCGTGCGGCGACCGCTAGCCCAGGAGCAACTCGGCTGGATGATTTGCAGCAACCGATAGTGATTTCGCAGGGTGATACGCGCGTGCCCGTTGCTCGCAACGCGGTGATTGCGACACTGTTTGCACTCGTCACAGTGCTTTCGAGTGGCCGACTTCAAGGGTGGTTCTCAAGGACGCTGCGCAATTCTCACATCCCTCATCGAACGACGCAATCCGATGGTGGCTGCGTCGTCCCAGCAGTTGTGGAGGTTCATCTTCGGCCTTCGCCTACTTGCTACTCGATCGGAAAGCTCTATCCCGGATCCGAACTAGTGAACGTACTTGAAATGAGCCCGCTCACAAGATGGGGCAGAAATTTGTGTCGTGTCCGAACCACCTCCGATCAACGCGAAGGTTGGTTCTTTGTTCACCGAGCTGAACTTGAACTGGCCTGCCCTGGCCGCTGGCCTCGAACCTCCACCAGTGACGTCGACTGCCGCCTCCCGCCGCTCAACAACGGGTTATGTGAAGACTCAATGGCCTTCGTCAACGGTGTTTGCGTCGATCGAACACTGGTCACCGTCAACGAGTATCAAAGCTGCGTTGACGTGGGGGAATGCAGCGTACGCGTGACCACTGCGCTTTAGACGCGAAATCTCCATGGCGTCTGCGCCAACGCGAGCAACCCCGCACATCCCATCAATTGCGTCACCCATGAACAGGCAGAAGCGTTTTGCCACTGGGTCGGTGGTCGATTGCCAAACGCTTCTG
>JANNCG010000036.1:0-1951 GCA_031386385.1 Myxococcales bacterium | reverse complement strand
CTCGAGCGCCGAGTTGACGATCAGGCAACCTCGACGGTCCAGGTCATCGATGGAGCGCGCGATCAACTCGCTGAAGAACGCGCCGATGGTTTGGCGCAAGGGATTCCAAGTGATCTAGCGCTTCGCACAGCGCTCAACGCCCGGGCGCAAATAGGCCTTCAAGAGCTAGCCCAAATGCACCGCGAGCTGCGTCTCATAGACCCGGCGTATGCGGATAAAATTGCCGCAAGCGATCCCATTCGAGTTATTAGAGCTCTCGAGGTTTGGCAGCTCACGGGGGTTCCGCTGAGCCAACACCACGCGCTCCACGCTGCCATGCCTCCGCGCTACAGAGCTCTCTGGATTGGACTCGAGCTCGACCGAGCAAGCTTGCGCAAGCGGATTGAGCAGCGAACCGTGGCGATGTTCGAGGCGGGTTGGTATGATGAGGTTCGTGATTTGGTCAGGGATTTTTCAGCTCATATCAAGTCGCTGCAGAGCGTGGGATACGCTGAAGTCGTCCGCGCTGTCGTGGCAGAGAAGCGAGTAGAGCAGTCCCTCATCGACGAAGTAGTCCAGAGCTCTATGGCTTTCGCCAAACGCCAGCGCACCTGGTTTCGAGGTGAAGCGGGGGTGCAATGGATGAGCTATGAGTCCGCGATCACACCGGAGATGGCGCTAAAGATTCAGCGCTGGTGTGCAAATCGAGCAGACTAAGGGGCTGCGCGACGACCGCGACGACGACGTGGCGCCGCTGCGGGTGTTGCAGCACGCGTTGCAGCGGGTGTTGCAGCAGGTGTTGCGGCAGGTGTTGCAGCAGGTGTTGCGGCAGGGGTCGTCGACGGGATCGCGACACCCGGATTCGCGCTGGTTCCCACGCCGGCTGAGCCAGCGGTGACACCGAAGGCCGCAGGACCATCGACGATTCTAAACTCGACGCGGCGGTGGTTTGCGTGCGCTGCGACAACGGCACGTCCCTGCAATGTTGCCGTGCTAACGATGACGCGCTCGGCGGCAAATCCGTGGGCCTCAAGGCGGCTGAGCTCAACGCGATGCTCGACAAGATACCGGACTACCGCTTGAGCGCGACGCTCAGAGAGTGCTTGATTCAACGCAGAGTTGCCGCGCTCATCGGTGTGACCTTCGACGCTCACTCGGCGCAGCTGGGGCTCGCCCACCATCGCATCTGCGATCGCGTTTAGAATGGGGTACGAGCGACGATTGATGCGGTCACTGTTGGTTCGAAAGTACACGGGCTGCGTAATATCGACACGACCGCCAGAGATGCGCACAAGGCCTGGGCAGCCGTTGCGTGCACGGGTTTCAGACGGTGCGCCCGGTTGATCTGGGCATGCGTCGTCTGGATCTGCGACGTGATCGCCGTCTCGATCTGGAAGTGGGCAACCTGCGCGCGCGGGATCAGGGTGTGGTCCCGATGGAACATCCCGGCACTGATCCGGTGAGTTCAGCACGCCGTCCGCGTCAGCATCGCCATCGGGGCAGCCAGCGCGTGCGGCATCAGGGTGCTCGCCAGCGGGGACATCGACACACTGGTCCAGATCGTCGAATACGCGATCGCCGTCGCGATCACCACGGGGACAGCCACGTCGTGCGGGGTCGGGATTCTCGCCTTGTGGCGTGCTGACGCACTGGTCGTCGGAGTCAAAGACGCCGTCGCTGTCGGTGTCAACGTTGGGGCAACCGCGACGAGTAGGATGTGGATTGCTGCCCATCGGGGTTGTGGGGCACTGATCGTCGTCATCAATCACGCCGTCCGAGTCAGAGTCCGATGGCGGTACAACAACGGTCGCTGGAGGGGGGGCGTTGTGGATCGTCATCGACAAGCCCGCGGTCCAGAACAACGCGTCAGAGTCGTTTTCTATTTTGTTCAGGCGCACGTTTTGGAGCCCCACAGGCGGCAACACCAGTGTGAATCGAGCGGAGGGACCAAGCGCAAACAAAGACGCGAGGT
>JANNCG010000003.1:0-2751 GCA_031386385.1 Myxococcales bacterium | reverse complement strand
CGAGCGGAGTCACCCCGGCACCAGTTCAAGCCCAGCTCGTGCAAACGGTTGGCGAAGGTTGGCTGCGGTCCATCGGCGAGCGTACGGGTTTTTCCGTGAGCCCCACTGCAGACAATATGCGAGCTGCCGGAGTGCGTGCCGATGGCTACCACCAACATCGAATTTGGCGGCGGTCTAAATCGGCCATCGTGTTTTCGACGATCGAGTTTAGTGGCACGCTTGTGGTCACGGAGCCTACGCTGCTCGCAGAGAACGTCCGCACAGGATTTGGCTCGCAAAAAGCCTTTGGATGCGGACTTTTGTTGCTGAAACCTCACGTGTCTGCGCGAACCCGCGCGGACGAAATGTTCGACGACGCTGACGACGAATTCTAAGGGATAGACCTATGGCCGACCTTTCGCAGCTGCCGCCGTTGCAGCCCATCATGCTCAAAGATCGGGTCTCAATGCTCTTTCTTGAGCGAGGCCACTTGGACGTGCTTGATGGAGCGTTTGTGTTGGTCGATCGCACGGGCGTTCGCACGCACATCCCAGTCGGAGAAATCGCAGTGCTCTTTCTTGAGCCTGGGACTCGTGTTTCGCATGCTGCGGTTGTGTTGGCCTCTCGGGTTGGGACGCTCTTGATCTGGGTGGGCGAGGGCGGCGTTCGAGTCTACGCCGCGGGGCAACCGGGCGGCGCAAGATCGGACAGATTGCTCTACCAAGCCAAGCTCGCGCTAGACGGAGATTTGCGCTTAAAAGTGGTGCGCAAAATGTATGAGCTCCGGTTTGGTGAAGAAGCGCCAGAGCGTCGGAGCGTTGAGCAACTGCGGGGCATCGAGGGCGCGCGTGTCCGCGAAATGTACAAGCTCATTGCGCGGCAAAACGGAGTGCTTTGGGAAAAGCGCGAGTTTGATCCGGACAATTGGTCTCTCGCTGACGACACCAATCGAGCTCTCAGCGCTGCAACGTCGTGCTTGTACGGTATCAGCGAGGCAGCTGTGCTCGCCGCTGGCTATGCACCAGCAATTGGATTTATCCACACCGGAAAACCGTTGTCCTTTGTGTACGATGTGGCAGATCTGGTGAAGTTTGAGACAGTTGTCCCGATAGCGTTTCAGATGGTGAAGAAGAAAGAGTTTCACCTTGAGCGCGCGGTGCGGCGTGCGTGTCGCGATATGTTTCGTCAGACGAACATACTTGAGCGCTTGGTCCCTCTCATTGATGAGGTTCTTGCAGCGGGGGAGGTTGAGGTTCCAAAACCGCCAGCAGAATCTGTGAAACCAGCAATTCCAGTCAAGCCGGGTCCTGGCGATCCTGGACATCGGACCGAGTGAACCAGATGAACGCGAGCGATCACAAGGTGCGGACCTGCGCGAAGTTGGGCGAGCAAGACCGATGTTTGTAACGGTTGTTGTTGAAAACGTGCCGCCAAGACTTCGGGGACGGCTAGCGCTTTGGATGATCGAGATTCGCGCCGGGGTTTATATTGGCGTGGTCTCGAAGCGAATTCGCGACATGATCTGGCAGAATGTCATTGTGGGCGCCGGCGATGGTGACGGCGTGATGGCCTGGGCCGCACCGACAGAGTCGGGGTACGACTTTGTGACACACGGAAAAGATCGGCGCGAGCCTGTGGACCTTGATGGCCTTCGCTTGGTTGCGTTTGTCCCGAGGGACTCGTTGGTTGAGCGAGAAGTGTGGGCCGACCCACCGACGGTGCTGAGCGAACAAACGATCGACATTGAGGAGCACGCGCGTCGCACGCGGGAAGGATGGTGGAGTGTGCCGACGGCGAAATCAGCAGCGTCAGAGGCAGACGATGGTGCGGATGACTGACCGTTTTTGGATCGACGAATCCGTGCGGCGCGAGCCGTTTCTGGTCGAATCGATGTTGGCCACACGGACCATCAAAGCCCCCGCCGGGCGGCAAAACGCTCAACACGGACAATATCGGGTCCGCCCCGGACAGTCGGGACATCGGCCCGGACCCATCGTTCCGTCGCTGGCTGTCGGTAAGACTCCGCACGGACAGCAAGAACGCGAGCTGCGACGAACGCGCGAACATGGCTCGCACCAAATGAGCGACGTTCGCAATTCGAATAGCCGAAGAGCGCGAGAGTTCGGTATTAATTCGACTGCAGTAGACGGTAGAGCGCACGCATTTGCAAAGCCGTCGAGCAAACGACCGTCGTGGCCGTTTTCAGAGCAGGGACAGCCAATCAAATAGCAAAACACAAATCCAATTGCCGTCGCCATGAGGCGTGCCGTGCGAAGGTTTTAGAATCCAAGGGAGTTAATCAATGACGAAGAAAACATTTCACTGGGACGACGAACTGGCAGCGCTTGACGCAGAGCAGGCAAAAAATTTGCGGGTTCCGCTTTCGGTACTGCTCGCGGAGGCCACAACCGTTGCAGGGTTTGTCGATAAATATTGGAGTCCAACGAAAGAACCGGGGACGAAACGCGTATTGATTCCTGGACTCGCGATGGCGGGTGGAGCGTCGAAGCTTTCGAGAGAGGTCGCAGAAGAGGTGCGCCAACTCAAGCAACATACAGAGGAGGCTGTGGCTCAAACTCTCCTCGTTGCGAAGGCAACCTCGGGCACGAGTGAGATACGCCAACGCGCACAGTACTTGGTTCGCGAGTTGGATGCAGTGCTTGAGTTTTTGTTCGATGATGGCGTTGAGGACGACAACGACGCACAGCTGGCGGCGGTGCGAGACGCACACAAAAACGATCACACAACGAACGCTGAGCTTGCGAGCGAGGC
>JANNCG010001401.1:0-2805 GCA_031386385.1 Myxococcales bacterium | reverse complement strand
CAGGCATCAAGACCAGCGAGAGCACAAAGATCCATTTGTAGGGACGAACATACGGCCACAGTTTTCGCAGCAGCGCGATGTCGTAGACTTTGCCCAGACCGCCCTCTTCGTGAAAGGCACGTTCGGCGTCTGCGCCCGCGGACTTTTTCTTCGATGGGCTGCCCTGCCCTTTTCGAGCTGGCGTTTGTTGGGTGCTCATTCTCCCATCGCCTCCAATTCAGCTTCGAGGTGTTGGCGCTGAGCGAGCCGTGCATACAGCCCGTTGGCGTGGAGAAGGTCATGCGGCGTTCCGTCTTCTGCAATGTGTCCGTGCTCGAGGACAATCACCCTCTCGCAGCGAGCCGCCGCAGCGATACGGTGGGTCACGAGGATAAGCGTGCGATTCTTCGCTGCGCGGTCAATCGCATCAAGAATGAGCGACTCTGTTCTCGCATCCACCGCCGACAGTGGGTCATCCAAGATCAGCACCTTCGGATCGGCCAGCAGTGCGCGCGCCAGCGAAACACGTTGCTTTTGTCCGCCAGAGAGCTGCACCCCCCGCTCACCCACGATCGTGTTGAATCCCTCGCTCATGGTCGATACTTCTTCTTCGAGTTGAACTTCTTTCGCTGCAGCCAGCGACCGTTCGACGTTTTGTTTTGCGTCCGGGTCATCCGTCGCAAACGCGATGTTTCGTGCGATCGTGCTGGAGAACAAGAACGCTTCTTGTTGAGCCAAACAGACGCCACCGCGCAACACCGGAAGGGCTAGCTTGGTGACGTCAACTCCGTCGAGAAACACCGTTTTTTCAGGCGTCGGAAGCATCCGAGCGAGCAGCTGCGCGAGCACACTTTTGCCCGAGCCAGTCTTGCCCACAATCGCTAGCGATCCGCCAGGTCGGAGTGAAAATGTGATGTTGTCGATGATCTTGCGCGTCTCGATCGAGTAGCTAAGATTTTCGACGCGAACCCCTCCATCGATCTTGGCCAGCGTCTCGGTCTCGTTGTCCGCGACGTCGGGTTTTGCGCACAAAATTTCGTTGATTCGCTCAAGCGACGCCCGGCCCCGAGCGAGGATGGTCACGATGTATCCCAGTGCCACCGTCGGCCACGCGACCAGCGCGAGGTGCGCTTGAAACGCTAGCAAATCTCCAAGCGTTGCCTTGTGAGCCGCCACAAGCGAGCCGCCATACCAGAGCACAATGAGTGACGCGATCGCTCCGGCCGTTCCGAGAATTGGCCACAGAGAACCTCGCAGCCGAGCCAGCGCGAGGTTTGCTTCGAGCGACTGATTTGACAACTTCGTAAACGTCGCGACTTCGGCCGCTTCGAGCTGGTATGCGCGCACCACTCGCATCCCAGCAAGTGCTTGTTGCGCACGCTCACTGAGGGCGCCGATGGACTCTTGAATGGCTTTCGATCGCGAAAAAAGCGGCTTCGCAAAGGTGCGCGTGAGCAGAATAAAAATTGGAAACGGAGCAAGCGCTGCAAAAGTGAGTGGTACTGAGCGAGATAACATTAAAGGAATATTCACTAGATAGGCGATGAGCGCGTTGACAACATTGAGCGCTGCAAATCCAACTAAGAGTCGCACTTGGGCGAGATCATTGGTCGCGCGGGACATGACCTCTCCCGGTCCCATTTTTCGAAAAAATGCGGGCCCCAGTGTGTGCACAGATTTCAGAATGTCTGCGCGAAGATAGTACTCAATATTGCGGCCGGCATTGAAGATGTAAACCCGCGAGCCAATGCGTGCCACTGCAGCGACTACAGCACTCAACATCATCGCCGCAGCCAAGATCATCCCGCGTTCGGACTGATGATCAACGATCGCGTTGGTGGTCGCGCGGGTGAGCTGCGCCATGGCCGCTGCGAGCCCACTTGAGATCACAAGCAACACAGAGCCACGAACAAACTCTTGCCGGTGCGCACGCACAAGGGACATGACGGTCCACGCCTGTCTTGCGGTTGAAGGTGAGGTGGTATCGGGACTGGGGGAACGCTGAACCTGTTCGTTGGTCAAAGCATCTACGGTCATTGCACAATCAACGCGTCGTGAGCACCAAGCGCCATCGCCGCTTCAATCCTGCGGTCAACATTCGCGGGCTCTACGTCTGCGCACACGGTATGGCTCCAATCGCGGCCAACAGCAACCCTCCGCTTCGTGCGAGTTTGCGAAGAATTGTGTTCGACGGCATCGGTCTGAGTCAGGACTGAGGCGCGCTGGCGTCCCCGAACGCGGCGTCCGTCATGGCGGCAGGAGCGTCGGCTGCGTCCTCGCTGGCATCAACACCGGCATCCGAGTCACCGCAGCCGGCTTCGATGCCGAGGACCGGTTGGCAGCGCCCAAACACCGCGTTGCTAAACCCAAGCTCACAGCGCCAGCCCGTGGGACACTCGAGGCGATCGTCACATCTGGGCGCGCACAGCCCTGCGCTGCCACACGAAAATGTGAGCTCGTCGCGAAGGCAACTAACGGTCGCTCCGCATTGACTGTTCTGGGTGCACGGAGACGCGCAGACTCCGTGGCCCTCGCGTGCGGGGAGCAGGCATCGCTGACTGCCCTGGCAATCGACGTCCGAGGTGCACTCGCGAGCCATGCTCGGTCGACACGTCCGGACGACTTCGTGCTCGGGCCCATTCATCAGACCGCTATCTAGCTCGATACCTCGAAAATCTCCCCGGCCGCAGATGAAGGATGCCGGACAGTTGCTAGACGATTCGCAGCGCGTGGCGCAGGTTCCAACGGTGCGGCCATCGACCGTTTCTGCGGATCCGTCCGGACGAAATCCCTGCTCACAGATGGCGTACTCGCACTGAATCGGGG
>JANNCG010001318.1:0-5907 GCA_031386385.1 Myxococcales bacterium | reverse complement strand
TGCGCTGGCGGTGGCGGTGGAAGAGTTGGCACTGACGGCAAGTTTGCCCTCCGTGCACTCGCACCCTCTTCGATCGTGACGGTGAGCTTGCTCTCAGATCCACAAGCAACAGCGAGTGTTGTGCCGAACATGAGACTTGTGATTGCCAACCAACCTGTACGCATCTGCCTTTGATCCTTCGAAGAAAAACTATCGAACCGCGAAATCCAAAATCGGGTTGGAAGCTAACACGGCAGGATTTCACGACTCAACCCTCAAAACGGGCCACACGTCAATTCGAGCAGAATGCGGCCAGTTGGCGGGCGAAGGGTAGTTTCGTATGCCCTTGAGCGCTAGACTACGGGCTGGATGCTCTCTTTTCGTGCGCGTCGAATTCTGTTTGCTCTGGTGTCTGAGTACTTGAGTACAGCGGAGCCGGTTCCGTCGGCAAATCTGGCAAAAGTCGTGGATTTGTCCAGCGCGAGCGTCCGCGCGGTGCTCGCAGAGCTCGAAGCCCAGGGCTATCTTCACAAACCGCATGCGAGCGCGGGACGACTTCCGACTGAAAAAGCCCTCCGAGCGTTTGTCGATGTCCTTCTTGCCAACGTCGATCTTCCAGACAACCTGCGGACGACGATCGAACAGCGCTTTAAGAGCCTTGAGCCCGGACCGGATGCTGCTCTCCGTGCGGCAGGAAAATTACTCGCAGATGTCTCTGGGTCCGTGAGCATCATCGTCGTCGCGACACAGCAGGACAAAGTCCTGCGCGAGCTGCGGTTCATCGGGCTGAGACCGTCCGAAATTCTTGCGGTGATCGTCACGGACGACGGGACCGTCCAAAACCGAATACTGAAGTCTGAGACCGTGTTTTCGCCCGCTGATCTTGAGCGAACCAACAACATGCTAGCTTCATTTGCGGTTGGAAAAACGCTTGCAGATGCGCGCGCCGCCCTTGCCGCCGAGCTCGAAAACGACCGACTCACCGTCTCAGCTTGGCAACGACTCGCCCTCTCGCTCGGAGAACGCGCGCTCGCGACGTCGGTCACAGACACGTCGGTGATCGTCGAAGGTCAAGCGCAGCTCATTCATCGCCCCGAGTTCTCAGACATCGACCGCGCACGACACACACTGCGGATGGTTGAGGATAAGACTCTATTGCTTAAATTGCTGGATCAAACAATGGTTGCTCCGGGGATACAAGTGATGATTGGGACCGAAAATGAGCTCACCGGAGCCAGCGAATTGTCGGTTGTCGCGACGAGCTTCGAAGGCGGAACCATTGGCGTGATCGGCTCAACGCGAATCGACTACAGCTCCGTGGTCCCAGCGGTCCGTTTTGCGGCCGGCATCCTTGGACGGACGCTGGGGCGAATGGATGAAGATCCGAAAAAACAGGTTTAATCAGCGTACACATTGGTAGCCGAATCAAGTACCGTCGCCGCCCAACCGATTATCTAAACCCATCAGAACGGAGCGATACAGTTATGGCAGGGGCAGTTACTTTCGACACCCTCGTAGACATCTTTGAACGCAGCACCAAGTTGTACGGCGATCACCAACTATTCGGTGAAAAAGTCAGCGGTGCGTGGCAGTGGATGAACTACCGAACTTTCGGCCAGCTTGTGGATCAGTTTCGCGGTGGTCTCGCGTCGCTGGGCGTTGTCGCTGGAGACAAAGTCGCCATTATCGCCAACAACCGCAACGAGTGGGCCGTCGGCGCGTACGCTACGTACACTCTCGGGGCAGCGTATGTTCCGATGTACGAAGCGCAGCATGACAAAGAGTGGGAGTACATTCTCAAAGACTGTGGCGCTAAAGTCGTGATCGTCCCGAACGAGAAGTTTGTGACGAGGATTGATAGCTTTAAAGCCAATTTGCCTGCGCTCGAGCACGTGATTCGGCTTGATGGTGCCGAAGACGCCAAGGGCACCTACGCCTCTTTGCTCAAGGCCGGGAAGACAACTCCTGCAGCGATCGTTAAGCCGGATCCGAAGGACCTTGCTGGGTTGATCTACACCTCTGGGACGACGGGCAATCCCAAGGGAGTGATGCTGACCCACGCAAACCTCGCGAAGAACGTCACGGCGATTCACGAGCGATTTCCCTTCGCTGAGACCGATCGTTCGCTGTCCTTTTTACCCTGGGCGCACTCGTTCGGACAGGTCGTCGAGCTGCACGGACTTTACTCGCTCGGCGCTGCGCTCGCGATCGCCGAGGCCGTAGATAAGATCATCGACAACCTCGCAGAGACACAACCCACGGTCCTGTTTGCAGTTCCGCGCATCTTTAACCGAATTTATGCGGGGCTTCAAAAGCGAATGACCGCAGAAAAGCCATGGAAGCGAAAGCTGTTTTTCAAAGGAATTGCGCTGGCAAAAGCTCGGAGCGAAAAGAAGCTCGGCGGTTTTGGAGAGCTCCAGCTTTCCCTCATCGACAAGGTCGTTTTTTCAAAGGTCCGCGCGCGATTTGGTGGTCGGTTGAAGTACGCATTCTCGGGCAGCGCCGCACTGAGCAAAGACGTCGCCGAGTTTATCGACAACCTTGGGATCATGGTCTACGAGGGCTACGGACTGACGGAAACATCACCCATTTTTACTGCAAATTACCCCGACAATCGCAAGATTGGATCAGTGGGCAAGGCGATCTCAGGCACACGAGTTGAGATCGATCACAGCGTGAACCCGACAGAAGATCCGAAGCAGGGAGAGATCATCTGTCACGGACACAACGTGATGAAGGGGTACTTCAATCTACCCGAAGAAAATGCGAAAGCGTTCACCGCGGAGGGTGGCCTTCGCACGGGCGATCTCGGTTATCTTGATCCAGATGGCTATTTGTACATCACCGGCCGCGTGAAAGAGCAATACAAGCTCGAGAACGGTAAGTATGTCGCGCCCGCTCCCCTCGAAGAGTCGCTCAAGCTGTCACCATATATCGCAAACGTTATGGTCCACGGAGTCAACAAGCCCTTCAACATGGCTGTGATCGTGCCAGACGTTGAGACTCTGAAAAAACACGCAGCAGAACAGGGGATGAGCACCGAATCAGTCGAGTCGCTTTTGAAAAAGCCCGAGATTGAAGCGCTCTACCTCGGTGAGGTCAACAAGACTTTGGCCGACATCAAAGGCTATGAGCGCCCCCAGAAGCTCCTGCTCGTGTCGGAGGATTTCACCATCGAAAATGACATGCTCTCGCAGTCGATGAAGCTCAAGCGACGCAATGTTGTGGCGAAATATAATGGTGAAATCGAGGCGCTCTACGAGAAGGCCGCGAAGGCCAACAGCCACAAAGACTGAACCGAGCCGCAATTCAGTCCGTTGACTTTGGCGGGAGCGTGTTAGTCTCGCCAGAGCTTTGTGAGCGAAACCCCACTCGATGACGACTCAGAGGTTGCGATCGGCACGATCGTCGCTGGGCGGTACAGAGTCGAGAAAGAGCTCGGGCGTGGAGGGATGGGTGCCGTGTATAAGGCATCACACATCGTGACCGAGCGCGTGGTCGCACTCAAGACGCTGCTTCCAAAATTTCTCGAGGACCCGCAGGTCGTTGGACGTTTTGTGCGTGAGGCGAAAGCGGCATCAGCTGTGCAGCACCCCAACGCGATCGAGATCATCGATGTGTTTGTCGACGGGACTGTTCCCTACTTGGTCATGGAGTATTTGCCTGGCAAAAGCCTCGCAGCGCGCTTGAGTGAAGAAACCAAGTTGTCCGTTGAAGAGACGGCGAAGATCATGGTTCCGGTCCTTGGTGCGCTGGGTATGGCGCACTCGAAAAAGATTGTTCACCGAGACTTAAAGCCCGACAATATTTTTTTGTGCGTCGACGAGACCACCGGCCTCACCACACCAAAAGTGTTGGATTTCGGAATCGCAAAAGTGATTCGTGATGAGCTTGCCGGTGGCGAGTCTGCACGACTCACACAGACCGGGGCCCTTCTTGGGACTCCATTGTACATGTCGCCCGAGCAGATCTCCGGTCGCGGAAAGCTCGATCACCGCTCGGACATCTGGTCCATTGGCGTCGTGTTGTATGAGCTTCTCACGGGAGAGCTTCCGTTCGAGGGAGAGAACTTTGGCCACGTTTTCGCAGGAATTTTGCAGGACGATCCGATCGATCCCATCGCGCACAACCCTGCGATTCCCTCTTCGCTTAACGCGATGATCTTGCGGTGCCTGGCGAAGCGCGCGGCCGATCGCCCAGAGTCCTGCGGAGAGATCGCTGCGGTGTTAGCGTCGCTCGCCGACGTAGGGAGCTACACGATCCCGCCGCCGAGCCGCGACACCTTCAACGGAAACGTGAAAGCGATACCCATCGACGTCACCGGCGATACCATCGCGGGAGCATCGATGGCGGGCACGGTTGCCGCACCCAACCAGCTCCCGCCCTCACGTTCTGCCCAGACGTCTCGCGCCCGAGCGACGTGGGTAGGTCTGGCAGCGCTGGTTCTCGCTAGTGTCACCGGACTTACCTACGCTCTCCGAAGCAAGCCACAAGTCTCGACGAGCACCGGAGAGACACGGCCTCAGCTCTCCGCATCGCCAGATCCCCACGACACGACGATGGCGGTGGTTTCGGATGCGTCAGCGCTTAGTTCGATCGCGGTCGGGGCAACTGATGTGATTTTACAAGAAAATTCTCAGGCAATTCAAGTCGCCATCAGTGACGCCTCAGCCACCGCGCTGTTGGCAACTGGCGGCACTACAGTGACACGAAACGGCGTGGGCCCGCGCCGATTGCCAGGGGCTGCGGGGCACCATACAACGCCGCGAGCGGGTGCAAACTCCGGTTCAACCTCAACGACAACCAGCGCCACGCCTCATAGCAACACAGTTCACGGCGTGATTGGAGAGATGTAATGCACCGTCGCAACGGTATTAGTTTCGCGCTCTCGATCTTCGCGATGGCGACTTCGGCAAACGCACAACGAAGCCGCGATGCTGGTCTGCCACCCACGTCCGCTGATGCAGCGGTTTCTGCTTTGGATTCGCCTCGTGAACGAGCTCGCATCCCATTCAACGAAGGGATCGCGTTGGTCCAGAGCCAGCAGTGGAGCGAGGCGCTCGATCGGTTCACTGCGGCGAACGCGATTTTTTCATCGAAGATCCTAGGGTTTAACATCGGATTTTGCCAACGTGCGTTGGGTCAGTACACCCGGGCGTTAAGTCAGTTTCAGGAGTTTTTGCAGGGCGATCTCGAGGGTGCGGCGCTCAGTCGACGGGAAGAAGCAGAAGGCTACGTGCGCGAGCTACAGGGCCGTGTCGCGCACCTGACACTTCGAGTTCCGCCAGAGCTGCGAAACGCCAACGGGCCCGAGCTGCTCATGGATGGACGGCCACTTGTGCCGGGCGGTCACGAGACCGTCGAGCAGATTCTCGACCCAGGTCCGCATACGATCCAAGCCAGGCATGAGGGGTCACGACCATTTTTGCTTGATCGCGCGCTGCGTTCTGGCGAAACGGCAGAGATCAGCATTGTGCTCGAAGCTCTTCCAGCGCATTTGCTTATCGCGAGCAATGTGAACGGCGCGCGCGTTGTGATTGACGGTGAGCAGGTTGGACGAACACCGTTTGAGTCATCGCCGCTCCCCGGCAGGCACCGTGTCGAAGTCCTCGCAGACGGTCGCGTTACTTTTCGCGCGGAGCTTTCGCTCACTGCGGGGACGACAAGTCGCGTCCGTGCAGAGCTGCCAATCGAGCCCATTCCCCTGACCCGCCGCTGGTGGTTTTGGACAACCATTGGCGCTGTCGTCACCGGAGGAATCGTCGGGACCTATCTCTACGTGCGACCCCCTGCGCCGTACGAGCGCGGCTCGCTGAACTGGCTCGTTGGCGAGCAGCCCTCAGGTCCGTAGCTCACAGGCTCACCGGTCGTACACGCAGCGAAATCCGACTTCGTGATAGGCGACATTTTCTACACCCCATGTGCGAT
>JANNCG010001277.1:0-4952 GCA_031386385.1 Myxococcales bacterium | reverse complement strand
CGTGATCTGTCGCGATTTTAACAGCGGAATCAACTTTGGATGCCACGTTGATCGGCACTCAGTGCGAGGTGGTAAATCTCCCGACGCGCCCTTGCCGGGGTAGCAGAAGCCCATAGGCACGATCGCGATCCGGCGCTCGTCGTAGAAGAGGGTTTTTTCCAGACCGAGCCAGAGGCGAAGGCGGTCGCCGCTGGGGTCGTTCCACGGGATTCCGCTGGCGTGAACCTTGGTGCCGGGGGCCTGGCCTGCGATCAGGACAATCGAAGTGCCGCTCGCGCGCAGAACGGGGCGTGGTCCGAGCGGAAGGTCTTTTGCACACAGCGTACAAGCACGGATTTCGTCGAGGAGCACAGAGAGATTTGCGGCCATGAGAGTTCTCTACCGAACGATGAAGAGCATCTGGTTCAGCGTGACAACAATGTCACGACGACCTGCTCGACGTCACGCAAGTACGCGCTAAGTCCGGTGCGCTGTCCACGTTCTTCGTGCAGATCAAGCGAGGTGTCTTGCCAGCAAGACTGCACTCGCGCGTTGCGCATCGAGAAGCCTCCTGAGGGCTCAAACAACAACCGCGCAACGCGCTTAGCATCTCGCACATCGCCGCTGACGTTGGACAACAACCGCTCAGCGTGGACGGTGGGGTCAAACCCAAACTCGCTTGTGAGTTGCTCAAGAGCGTCACGTTCTGCTGGATTTTGTGCGACAAACCCCGAAATGACCCACGCCTCGGACTCGCGATGAATGTTCGCGCACACGGTTGGGCACTCAAGCTCTGCGAGCCGCACGCCCTCTTGAAAGTACAGCGTCGCGTCCGTCGCTCCGTCTGTGTCTCCCGCGAGAACGAGCAACTCTGGTTCGTTCGGCATAACCTGCGCGAGCCGGGCGGCCTTGAAGGCCATGGTCGCCTTGCCGTGTGGCGCGATCCTTCGCCCAGTCTCAAGCTCTCTCACCGCGATGGGGATCTGTAGGTCGTCGCACATCCGATCCATCGCCGTACGATCGGCCCACCAGAAGTCCGGGCGGACACCCACCCACTCGCGGTGCACGTGCACCATCGCTGGGTCCCACAGGTCTCGAAGCCACTGTTGTGGCGCGCGCTCATGGATGACGCGATCACACAGGTCTTTCGCCAGCGTCGCTGAGAGCACGTCCTCGGCACAGAGCAACCATCGTCGAGCGGTCATCAGGGTGCTGAGTGTACCGCAACTGCGTCACAGAGCAGCGCAGTGACGGCGGACATAAACCGATAGTCCAACGTGTTGGGTGTGTCGGTTAGCTGGTGATAGTTCGGGTTGCGAAAGTTGCCGGTGTCTGTCCACAACACCGCCGCAACTCCCGCTTTCCAAAACGAGAAGTGATCGCTTCGGGTGATATCCGGCGCGACCCAGTGCAGAGGGCCCCAGGTCTTAGCAGCCAACACCTTGAGCGTTGGAGCGACGTCAGATCCCAGGATGCGATCGATGGCTTCGTTTGATCGATCTTTCGCTAGCAGACCGATGAAGTCCGCCCGTCTTTTGCTTCGCTTTGCCGATGGGATGGGCAGCGCTTGCCACCCAGCTTTTCGATAGCCCACCATCTCAAGAACGTGAACCAACGAGACGTGACACGGCAGCGCGCTCAGATGGTGAGCCACGAAGTCTTCGCTCCCAAGGAGCCCGTCTTCTTCTGCGTTAAAAGCTACATAGCCCACGGTTGATCCTGTACCGGTTGTACCAAGCAAACGGGCGCACTCGAGCATCACCGCGAGCGCGCTGCCGTTGTCATCCGCTCCGGGGCAATCCGGGACGGTGTCGTAGTGGGCTGCGATCAGCGTGATTTTCTTTCGCGCGCAGCCCGGTGGAAGCGCCACCACGTTGTTAAACCGACCCTGCACTGTGACGTTGAGTCCGCAGTCCGCAAACGCTTGTGCAAGCTGCTCGCGCACCCCCCGGTTGCCGGCGGCGTTGGCGATTCGATGCCGCGGAACCGCCAGCCGCTCGACGCAATCTCGAAGCCGGGCTTGGTTGGGCAGGGGTGGACGGGGCGCCGTAATGGCGTGAGCACTGAGGGGTCTTTCGCAGATTATCATATAGACTTACACCGTAAACTTATGGTGTAAGTATGTCAACTCCCCCAATGAAACAAACGAACAAGCGAGAGCCACTTTCGCGCGAACGGATTTTGATCACCGCTTTAGCCCTCGCGGATCGCGAGGGACTTGAGGCCATCTCTATGCGGCGAATTGCGGACGAGCTCGGCGTTGAGGCGATGTCGCTGTACAACCACGTAGCGAACAAAGCCGCGATCTTAGACGGGTTGGTTGAGGCGGTCTTGGCAGAGTTTGGGCCTGCTGCAGAGGTCTCGTCTTGGAAGGCCGCGTTGCGCGAACGCTCGATGGCGCTTCGGGCAGTGCTCGCCAAGCATCCCGCGGTTTTGATGGTGTTTGCAACGCGTGCAGCCGTGACGCCAGCGTCGATCGCCCATGTAGAGTCTACGCTCGCGGTGCTTCACGGTGCGGGGTTTTCGACCAGCGATGCGCTGAGCGCGCTTCACGTATTGCGGGCGTACGTGGTGGGGCATTGCTTGGCCAGTTTTGCGACAAGACCGCCGGATGAGTTGTCTGCTCCGGCGTATGCGACGCTTGCGGAAGAGAGGTTTTTCTTCGTGCGAAAGACCGCGGAGATCCTCGCAACACACGATGTTGAGCGAGAGTTTGAGCTCGGGCTGAAGGCGCTGCTGCGGGGGCTTGGTAAGCTGCGGGCCCCGAAAGTTTAATACCGACGGTTTGGTTTGGGTGAAGGGTCAAACACGAGGTTTGTCCTGGCAAACTGGGGGGCATTGCGAAGGGACTGCTGGCCTTCGGGTGAGATTTTGTTCAGGTTGCGGCAGCGCAAATCAAGGACAGTGAGGTTGTCGAGCCAGCGTGCTTCGAGCAGTGGCGCGAGGTGCCAGTCGGAGATCTCGTTGCCGCTCAGGTCGAGGATCTTGAGCTTCGAGAGCGTCGTGCGGTGGGTCAGCAATTCCGGGAGGCGGGAGCCGAAGAGGGTTCCGCTGGTGAGGGCTAGAAGGGTGACCGAGTGCAGGAGCGAGCCATTGAGCACCGTCCCAAGAAGCTCTGCGGATAGATTTGAGTAGTCCACGAGTTCTAGCGCCTCAATGGTCTGCAAGTGAGCTGCGCGGCTCATCGCGCGCCACTCGTCCTCGACCACGTGTACATCGGAGAGGCGCAAATGGCTGAGCGCGTTTAAGTGCGGTTTTGTTGAGAGATACACTGTGAACTCAAGTCGAGAGAGCGTCAGCGAGCGCAGCCGACCGAGCTCAAGCGCGCGAAGCTCTTCGTTAGGAGAGCGACCCTCAGAGCGTCGACTGATGATCAACTTTCGAAGCAGCCGCGTGGTGGGGTGCACCTTCGTGTTTGATCGGTCCGTGTAGATCAGAGAGTGACATTCGCGCAGCTCCCAAGGCCACGTGGCATCAAGGGCTTGATCGATCTCGGTGACCGCGGCCTCAAGTGTGCGGTCATCGGGCCAGGGGGGAAGCGGGTCGTGTGGGCGGTCAACGTAGTGAATCAGCGCTCCGAGGATCTCGCTAAACACCTGAGTGGATGGAGTTTGGCACACGAGGGCTCGCGCTTTTGCGAGCCCCGGGTGCACGTCATTTTTTGATGATGCAAACATTGATACCGCCCCGATTCTTCCAAAGAGTCCCACCAACATGGCTGCGACTGCTGCCCGCCGTCGTGATGGGTCCATGAGCAGAGTGTGCATGGGTTCGAGTGCTGTGTCAAACAGCTGAGAATATGCAGGTGATTTAAGTCACTCCGGCATCGCGCAAATCAGTCCGTGTGGCGATTGAGAAACTTGAGTGTTCCTACGTAGGTTGTCGAGTCAGCGGGCACGTCAATCCGCGTCACGCTCGCGTTATCAAACTGCGCCCACAGTCCCGGCGGCGGATCGATTGAAAGCGTGACGATGCGCGACAGAACGTTGAGGGTGACAAAGTGCGAGCAAACAACAACGGTTCGTGGCGTGCGATCGGCGAAGACTTCCGTGAGAAACTTGCGAAGTCGTGCGATCAACTCGGCGTGGGTCTCTGGTTTGGGTGGCGATGGAGGCAGTGGGGTCAGCGAGTCAATCAAGGATGACGCTTGTTCGATGGAAAGATATCGTGCCGCTCTCGAACGCGGGGGTTCGCGAAGTAGAGGCGTGAAAATCGGGATCAAGCTTTTTGATTCAGCGAGCGGTCCGATGGTGTCACGAGCGCGCACTGTGTCGCTAGAATAGATCGTGCTGACGAAAACTTCGCTCAAGGCCTCCACCAAAGTGTTGGCCTGCGCCCGTCCAACTTCCGTGAGCGGTGAATCCAAGGTCTGGTCGAGCTCGCCGTCGACGTTCTCGACGCTCTGTGCGTGTCGAACCAGAAGAACGACGATGCTGGTTTTGGGCGCGTCAAAGAGAGTTGTCATGTTGGGTTGAGGGGGAGGCGTCGCGCACTGCGGGCGGTGCTGATCACGAGTATCGTAGCGAAAGAGTACCAGCCGAACACCGGCCCAGCACCGGCTCCAAAGAGCGGAACCGGAGACTGATCGGCGCAGGTCACAGCCATTTGTGTGAGAAAATACAGAGAAAATGCGTACCCCACGCGCGCAGACAAATTTAGATTAGCCCGGGCGACCGCAATGGGTGCCGTCGCGAGCAAAAGGGTGGCGACTGTGGCGGAGGCGATCCAAAGAGCGCCGCGTTGCGCTGCGAGTCGGAGTACTTGTTCGACGTGGGGCAGGGGCAAAAGCGGTGCCGCGCGCGTCCAGGTGACGGCGGCGAGAGCCAACAAAAGAGCCCCTAACCCCATCCCAACTCGCGGAGGAATTTTGCTCTCGTCGCTGAGCAGTGGAATCGCGGCGATCGCGAGCACGGTAGCCTGTGCCGCGTCGGGCTGAGCGAAGTGAATGGCTTGAACCACCGCGAGCAGAATCA
>JANNCG010000808.1:0-3649 GCA_031386385.1 Myxococcales bacterium | reverse complement strand
CTCGGGAGTCCTCACGTGACGTAGCTGGTCCTGCGACCGACCTTGCGACGAGCGTCCAAAATCGGTGCTTCATTGTCCCGTCGATATATCCTCGGGTCAAACGTCGGGTGAAATCAGATCCTGGGTCCGTGCCATCGTGGTAGTGCGATTCTCCGAGGATGAGCAATCGCACACCGTCCCGTCCGGCACTTCGATATTGATCTCCCTCCCACGGCAAGAAATGAACTGAATCGTCGCTCACGATGCCGACCATTGAGCGCACATAGTGACTTCGTTCGGCTTCGCTGTCAAAGGCGATGACCTTGACGAGCTGCTCGAGCATGTGCCGAGCGTTTTTGTCGACGAAATCAGCGAGCGTGCCTTCGTCGATGATGACGTACTCGTGGTCTTCAAGAGGTCTTCAGTTCGCCTACCGCCTGAGTCGACCCGCCACGATGCGGGGTCGGCTTGAACGAACTGTTCGGGCACACCTCAATCCATGTGTGTCCGTTTGACCGAGACAACACGACCGTCCCTAGCTTGAATGAGACAAATATGTCTGGAGAACGGCGGAAGCCCCACGTACACAACAAACAACCTGTCCAAACCATCTGTCGTTGCCCAAAAGGCCCTCGCTCCGTCTGCGATCGCAAGATCAACCAATCGCGCTGGGGTCTGACCTGGCCTGATGGACGCGCAGAACGCAGCGGACTTTTTTTGGGCAGAAAATTCCGCAGAGAGGCCATAGACCACATAGATGCTGAAAAAAAATAGAATGAGTGCAAGGACGACCTTGCCGAGCCCAAATGCCAGTCGCTTCAAGAGACAGAGTATTTTCACTTGCGACCTAACGTCATAGCAGGCCGCAATGATGCCGCAAATTGCTCGAACTGGGGTGTTATTCCGCCCCGCCGCCCATACTCCCCGAACCGCGGAGTTCGCCCGCAGTTGGCTAACTCCCTAACATCCCGCTGCCGAAATCGTGTGGTGCCCTGCAACTTCGGGCAAGTCCCGATAGGCCCTGTCAAAGCACCGAGCAAACGTTGGTTTGTCATGCGCGATGTACACGCGGGGAGTGGAGTTGCGTTGCTGCAACCACGGCACACGCAGAGCTGGATGAAGGGGCCGCTCACGGCGGCAGAGCTTAAGCGTCGCGCGGCGATGTGAGGCTGCGCGAGAAGGCATTGCGTGATCGTCCCATCGAAGAGATTGAGATCAGCGCACAAGGCAGACGAGTGCATCTCCGAGGATATGGTTTCATTTCTTCGGGCGTCGTTTAATTTTGTTTTCGAGGGCGTTCAGCTCGGCCTCGTCTTGTTGATCGGCTTCCTGCGCTTCCAGCTGTTTTCGGCGCTGGTCGTAGTCGAGATAGAGGGCGTTGGTTTTGCTCTCCATTTGCTCATCGGCTGATCGAACCCGCATGATCGAGCAGCGGGAAGCCGTTGGAGGTGATGATCTGGGCCCAGCGGCGGAATTGCACGCCACGGGGCGAGCGCACCCGGTAGCCCACGGCCAAAATGGCGTCGAGGCTGTAGAGCTTGGTGAGGTAGTTTTTGCCGTCGGCGGCAGTTACCGAGGATTCCTCGGTAACTGACTTCTCCCCGAGCTCCCCCTCGGTAAAGATGTTCTTGAGGTGCAGCCCCACGTTGTCCGTGCTCACGTCAAAGAGTTGGGCCATGTCCCGCTGCGAAAGCCAGACGGTCTGGTCCTTGGTGCGGAGCTTGATCTGGCTGCGTCCGTCGTCCGTCGTGTAAAGGATCAGGTCATTCATCAAATCGGATCCATTGGTTTGCGAGGCGGGAGCGCCTGCTTGGTGTTGAACATAGCGCTTTATTTGTTCACGGGGCGCGCCGCCACAGGAAACGACATTGGACAACTGCAAACCGATGCTGATCGCGAACGGGTGATTGAGGGGCTGTCGCAGAGCGATGCAAACGATCCGCAGTCCACACGCAATCTGGAGCACTGTGTCAAAGCATTGAGCAAATGTTGGTTTGTCATCCGCGATGTGCATGCGCGATGTGCATGCGGGAAGTGGGGCTACGCTTCTGCAACCACGGCACACGCAGAGCTGGACTCTCGTGCAGAATCGGCCCGCGTGGCCCGTCGGGCTTTACTGCGTCCGTGGGTTTGCTGAGACACAATTGCGAATGTATGCTCACACACCAGGTGACCAAGCTGCGCGGTCACATTGAAAACTGCGGTTCCCTAACTCACGTCACAGTGCAAAACCGACTATCCATCATCGCCGTCTCACTCAGCAATGCCTCGAGCGCCGCGGTTCGGCTTCGCGGGAACAGTGTATCCGACTGCGCACGAGCCCAACAACTGCTTTGGTGGTGAGAACAACCCCAGAAGCATCTTGGTCTAGGTGACCGACGCGCGCGGGACCGTGATCCCAGCGATCGTGAACGAGGTCGGCAACTTCTATGGCGCAGACTTCAGCTCGCCATACAGAGCGCGGGTGCTCTACCAGGGGCGCGAACGTCGCATGATCAGCAGTCAAACGAACCCGGACTGCAACTCGTGCCACACGCAGGCCGGTACAAACGGTGCTCCGGGTCGCATCGTGCTGCCGTAGTCCCTCGTCCCCTCGCAGACGAGACTCGTTGAATCGAGTCGTCCCCTTCGCCATGGGCATCTGAAGGTTGACCCCATTCTGAGGACCGCCCTGCAAATCCTCTCACTGTTCTCTCTTCGCTTGCTGCCCACCCGAGGCAGTGTGTGTCCTATCAGAACGTGACGCCGGGGCACATCGACCAGGCATCGGGATTCAGCGGCGTTGTCGGCTGCAATCCCATGTTGGGCGGCCTCAGTCGGCACAGGCTCGCTCGAAGAGCTTTCGTGCCACGACGCGGGTTGTCTCCTCATCCCACCAATACGGCGTGTGTTCGGGATTCGCGGCGACCCAGGACTCGACTTCTGCCCATGAGGCAAGCCCGAGGAGCACTCGGAGCCCCCGCGGAGTGACCAACGCTGCCGGGCCAAGTTCGAGCCACTCGAGAAACGTCAGATCGTCATCGTCAAAGGACATGAAGTCCTCCGCCTCGCCGTACGCGAGCTCATGCACTGCATGCAATGCCAGAAACGCGCGAGCCTGCGGAAAGATCTCCGATGTGAGCCGGGGCGAGGGCTCAGAAGGTTCCCAGTACGCGTGGCATTGGAGAATGTTGGCTACGATGATCGGGTGCCCCTTCGTGACGATGCCGGGGTGTTCGAGCGTCCAGTACGCCCAGCGGTAACCAGCGTCGATGAGGGTCTTGCAAGTCTTGCAAGCGAAGTACCTAGAGTTCAACGGAGTCCTCCGAACGGCGTTGTTGACCGGGCCGCCGCTGCAACGGGCGCAGCGGGTTGATGGTGGGTGAAGTGGGAGCGGTCAGCACCATCGGATTGTTGGGCCGCGACGTCCGCCTCTTGCCTGACATTTCAAGGACGCGCGTCATACTTGAGTTTCCAAAGCAACATGTCCCACAGGCGCAGTACGGACGGCGGACGTTGCAAGCCCTCTTGTACCTTCTTGAGGCACGCAAGATTTTCGGGCTCCCGAACATCTTGGGACACGGCCTTGATGTAGTCGGGCCAGCTCTGCGCTAGGGCTAGCGCATGAGAAGTTTATTGACTTCAAGGGGATCGATTGTGGTTGAAGTGATGGATGAAGCGAGAGAGCTCC
>JANNCG010001221.1:0-3244 GCA_031386385.1 Myxococcales bacterium | reverse complement strand
GAACCCGCGCGTTGGCGTTGGTAATACCCAGCTCAGGTAAGTTTGAGTACTCATCCTGCAGTAGCTGTAGCAACCGAACGCGAGCGGGACGATCAGCCACTTGATATTGCCCCTCACCACGAGTCACGCGGCGGGTCATCTCTGCACCCTGATCTTCAGAGGGCACCGCCAGCTCTGCCTCGCTTGTGCTCTCTTCGAGCACGCGAAAGGCGCGCGGGTGACTGGGATTTCGCTGATCAAAGTACGTCTGCAAGTGACACATGTCGTTGAACGTCATGTTTCTGGGTGGGGTTGACCGCAGATCGCGCTTCGAGGTTGTTCCACATGAGTGCAACAAGCTGCAAATCACGATGCCAATGAATGTGGGGCGAGTGCGCACGATCACTTGATACCGCAGAATGTCACACCCGTGAACCATTGCATGGCAAGAGTTCAGCGAAGTACGAGATTGTCGATGCCGGTAAGGGTCATCGCAGTCTGCGAACGCAACCATCAGTGAGCACGCTTGCTATCAAGCCCAGAGCTCCTGTTGACTTCACGCGCGCCATGATTTGTCCGGGTCGTTCTTGTTCAACGAACGAGTGACACCTTGACGTCAAGCCTTGGATGCAAAGTTACATAACGTGATCTGCCTTCATCTCGCAGAAGACGGAATCAGTTAACTCGTGCGATTCTGTGCGATTAATTGGCTAACCCACGACAGACGGGGCAACCATTTGATCACAACTACTATCCACAGTGGTGAGCTGTTGCGTTATACCGAAGTGAAGAGCACATGAGCGACTCACGAAAAACATCGGTGTCACGGCAAGGAGAGCTTCCCACAGTGGTTGAGTCTCGAAATTCTCTCGAGCGATCGAGTGAGGGTGATGGAATGAGCATCGATAACGGCGCAAGCAAAAAAAACGGAATCAAACATCGGTCAGACGGAACCAAGCTTGAACGCGTGAACAAACCCGCGCGCCAAGCAGAGAGCAAGGGGCTCAAGGTTGCGCGACGGTACACACAAGGCGTTGTGAGCGCCCTCGACGCGGTCGTCTACGACAAGCGGACCAGCGAGATTCGCAATCCGGATGGATCGCTCGTGTTCGACATGAAGGGCGCAGAGATCCCTGCCGCATGGTCGCAGCTCGCTACAGACATCGTCGTGAGCAAGTACTTTCGCAAAAGCGGCCTGTACAACGACAAGCACCAAGCAGAGACCAGCGTCAAGCAAGTGGTCTATCGTATCGCGCACACCATTCGCGAAGAGGGTGAGCGTCGTGGGTACTTTGCTTCGAGCGAAGAAGCAGAGAATTATGAGCAAGAACTCTCGTATTTGCTCGTCAACCAGTACGGCGCGTTCAACTCGCCTGTGTGGTTTAACTGTGGGCTCTTTCATCGCTATGGGATCGAAGGCTCTGGTGGCTCGTTTGCGTTTAATCACGAGCGCGACGAGGTCATCGAGACCGAGAACGCATACGAGCGCCCCCAGTGCTCGGCGTGCTTTATTCAGTCCGTGCAGGACGACCTGATGGGGATCTTTGAGGTCCTCAAAAACGAAGCGCGATTGTTTAAGTACGGCTCGGGTACGGGCTCTAACTTCAGCGCGCTTCGTGGCAAGCAAGAGAAGCTCTCTGGTGGCGGGACCTCATCCGGTCTCATGTCCTTCTTAGAGGTCTTCGATCGCGCCGCTGGCAGCACCAAGTCCGGCGGAACCACCCGACGCGCCGCCAAGATGGTCTGCCTCGACATGGACCACCCCGAGATCGTGGACTTTATCGAGTGGAAGCAAAAAGAAGAGAAGAAGGCTCACGCGCTCATTGCCTGCGGATATCCAGCAGATTTTAACGGCGAGGCTTATCACACCGTCTCTGGGCAAAACTCAAACAACTCGATTCGCGTGACCGACGAGTTTATGAAGGCCGTCGAAAACGGCGGCAAGTGGCAGACCAAAGGTCGCACCAACGGCGAGGTCATCGACACGCTTGATGCCAAAGAACTGTGGGGCAAGCTTTCAAAAGCTGCTTGGGCCTGCGCTGACCCCGGTGTGCAGTACGACACCACCATCAATGACTGGCACACGTGCCCGAACACCTCGCGCATCAACGCGAGCAATCCGTGCTCAGAGTACATGTTCGTCGACGACTCGGCGTGCAACCTTGCGAGCTTGAACCTCACCAAGTTTTTGGTCGAGAGCACCGACGGGACCTACACGTTTGACATCGAAGGCTACCGACACGCGGCGCGCATGTTCTTTATCGCGCAAGAGATTCTCGTGGGATTTTCTTCGTATCCAACGAAGCAGATCGCGAAAAACTCGTGGGACTATCGCCCCCTTGGGTTGGGATATGCAAACCTCGGGACCCTCTTGATGATCTTGGGCTTGCCCTATGACTCAGACGAAGGTCGCTCAATGTCCGCAGCACTCACGGCCATTATGTGTGGTCACGCGTACCGTGTCAGCGCCGAGATGGCCGCTGTGCAGGGGCCGTTTGTGGGCTATGCAAAAAACCGCGAGCCCTTCTTGCGCGTGATGCGCAAGCACCGCGACGCAGCGTACAAGATCTCAGACACGCTGTGTCCCAAAGACCTTGTTGCCGCCGCGCGTGAAGACTGGGACAAGGCGATTGACCTAGGAATCCAGCACGGATATCGCAACGCGCAGGCAACCGTCCTCGCGCCCACGGGCACCATCGGGTTGCTCATGGACTGCGACACCACCGGTGTTGAGCCAGATTTTTCTATCGTGAAGTTTAAGAAGCTCGCAGGTGGCGGCTACTTCAAGATCGTGAATGCCTCGGTCGAGAGAGCGCTGGTTCGCATGGGATACACCCACGCGCAGTGCCTTGAGATCATCGCGTATGTGATCGGGACCAACACGTTTAACGGCTCGCCTCACGTCAACCGCGCTTTCTTGCAGAGCCACGGGCTGACGGACGCAGACATTCGCAAGGTCGAAGACGGCCTTCGTGGAGCGTTTGCGCTTGAGCAAGCCTTTGGCAAGCACATCCTCGGCAGCGAAGCGTACAAGCGCTTGGGCGTCGAAGAGGCTGCAAAGAAGCCGGGATTCTCACTGCTCGCGCATTGGGGAGTATCGAGCGAACACATCAACGAAGCTTCGGACACCATCCTGGGTCGCTCAACGATCGAGGGCGCTCCGTACCTTCGCGAAGAGCACTACGCCGTGTTTGACTGCGCTAACCGCTGTGGCAAATACGGGACGCGCTTTCTCGCTCCCATGTCTCACGTCAAGATGATGGCC
>JANNCG010001220.1:0-2378 GCA_031386385.1 Myxococcales bacterium | reverse complement strand
GATAATCTCAACCGAGCTCGATCCCACAAACGGAACATCCCCCGCCAACATCTCGTAAAAACACACCGAAGCGGCCCACAAATCAGCTCGGCCATCCACGGTGGATGGGTCGCGAATTTGCTCGGGGGACATGTACTCGGGGGTTCCCAAAAGCATCCCCGCGCGTGTGGCGAGGACGCTGCCAGGGGTGGGCGAGGCAGAGACGTTTTTCGCAATCCCAAAGTCGAGCAGGCGCAACTGGACAGACCCCGCGCGCTCTTCAAGCACGATGTTTTGCGGTTTTAGATCTCGGTGCACGATCCCTGACTGATGGGCGACTGAGAGCGCATCGACCAGAGTTCGCATGAGATTGACCGCTTGTTCGAGCGAGAAGGTCCCCTGCTTGCGGATCGCCTCTGCCAGTGTTCTTCCTCGAACAAATGGCATGATGATCACCGGACACTGCATGTTCTCGTCTTCGATGACCGAGAGCGCATAGATCGGAACAATCGCTGGATGCTCAATCGCCGCAAGCAGCCGTGCCTCGCGTTGAAAGCGCTCACGCAGGGCCGGATCACTGCGCAAATCCGTGTGCAGAATCTTCATCGCGACCGTGCGACCAAGCGACAAATCCGTCGCTCGCCAAACGGCGCCCATTCCTCCGCGACCGATGAGCTCATCGAGACGAAAGTGATCGGCAACTACGATTCCTGCTTCGAGATCCACCGCGAAGATTCCTAACGGTAGAGAGAGGAAGGCATTATTGGTTTTTGAGCAAGCGAATCTTCAGATCGATCAAATCGCGTCCGACCCCGAGAATTCGTTTAATCCCAGTGCTTTTGCTGCTTCCAGCCCGCCGAGGGACACATTGGACCTCCACCGTCGCGAACCGAATCTTTTGCCTCAGCACCCGAATCGGAAACTCAAAGTTAAGAAAAAACGTGTCCGGCTTCAGTTGCTCGCGGTTAAAAAGCGAGCATTTGGTCAAATACGGCCCATCCGAACGCATCTGCACGCCATGCACGGCATAGATCAACCCGCGCACACCCGCCGAGAGAATCGTCCGATGCAATCCGTCATCCCGGTGGGGGTACACGCTAAATACAACGTCTACTTTATTCTCCACCGCGGCGTTGCACAGCTTATCAATCTCATAGACTGGGATCTGCCCATCGCACGGCAGAAAGGTCATAAACTCTTGCGTGCAAGCGGCGTGTGCGGTCTTGAGAGCCGCCCCAATCCCTGAGTTGCGTGCATGCCGAAGGACCACGCAGTTGGGGTCATCGCCCACGACCTCTTTGGCCTTCGCGTGGGTCTCATCGGTGCTGCCGTCATCAATAAACACCAGCTGCCAGGGACCCTTGCGATTGCGCAAATACGCTAAAATCTCAGGCAAAACGGTGGGTACGTTGAGCTCTTCGTTGAAGGCAAACACGACCAACGACAACGGAAGTGAAGCACCCTTTGCATCGCTGCTCATAGCGGACGCTCTCGCAAAACCTTCGCAGGGACGCCGGCCACAATGGTGTACGGAGCGACGTCTTTGTTCACGACGGCTCCCGCTCCCACAATCGCGCCCTTACCCACGGTCACGCCGGGGAGGATGATCGAGTTGACGCCAAGGTCCACATCGTCCTCGATCACAACGGGTGCAAAAGTGACGGGCGAGTGAAGGACGGCCAGACCGCGACCGGCTTCATCGTGGACGCTGGTGATGATCTTTACACCAGGACCGATACCGACGTTTTTGCCGATCGTTAAGCCGCCGGCGGCGTGAAAGAAGCACTGCTGCCCAATCCAAGTGCCGTCTCCGATGCGCAGCTCGTTTTTATAGTAGCCCTTCAAAATGGCGTAGTGTCCAACGTAGACGTTTTCGCCTAGGGTGATATTTTCGGGGTGAAATACGAGGACGCCGGTCTCAAACACGCAGTCCGCACCCATCGAGCGAAACTGTGAGAGTTCAAATCGGCCGTCTCCGTGAGAGCGATTTCTAGCCATGAGTTCTTAGTTCTTGCGCAGGGGATACCCTACTGCGCTTCTTTCGTCGAGTGACTCAGTGCCGCTGGCGCTGCAATCAACCGACGAAACCGCGGGCGAGCGCTTGACGGGTTGAACGATTACCTGACACCATAGAGCCTCAATGAAGGGTGGTTGAAAACGCGAGCGATGGATTTCGATAAGATTAAGACAGGACCTCTCGCGTTGCTGGCCCTACTCGCTCAAGGTTGTGTCCATGGGGATTCGCCAAGAGTTCGTCTCGAATATTCAGGGAGAGCCCAAGGGCCAGTTGTCATATTGATCAAAGACGATCCGCGTCGGCCAGCTACGGTCGGTGGACTGCCATTCTATTCTGAAACAGTGGAAAATGCCCGGCAAAATTTCGACGGGAGTCCCGCGCC
>JANNCG010001214.1:0-1927 GCA_031386385.1 Myxococcales bacterium | reverse complement strand
ATCGTCTTCGCTCAGCACGGCACGTGGTGTCGACGAGATGGCATCTTCGGTGATCACAACCCGGGCGTCAACGATGGCGCGTTGCGTCTGAGCGTCCACCACGCGCCCTTCAAGCAGCGCTCCCTCACTGAGCGCCATCGTCATGGTGTGCTCTTCGCCGGGGTCCAAGATCAACGGCGCAACCGGTTCGGCCACCAGCGACCCGAACTGCGCGCGCACCTCGTACACGCCAGACGGGACTCGGTCGAGCACAACGTGCCCCTCTGCATCCGCCTCGACCGTCCTCCCAGGCCAGATCCCACTCCCCGAAATGGTCACTCTTGCGCCTCCGGCACGATCACGCGAATCGGCGGTGACAACGCTTACATTCACCCGCGAAAATGCTCGCAAAATGAGCGCGATTCCTCGTGCCGGGGCCGCAACCGCGCGGCGCACGATGGGCTCGTATCGGGGATCGTCCACCTCAACACGCCAAGTACCTGGACGCAGGCCGTGGAGTTCGAAGGTTCCGTCGGGACTTGTTCGTGTGGCAAATTCTGGCTCATCTTCGCCGCCATCTGGCATCGCTCGCACGCCGATTCCGACAAGTGGTTCGGTGCTGTCGATTCCACTCCCACGTCCTTGCCGCCTGACGCTGCCGAGGAGCACGGCTTCTGGTCCGAGCTGCATGCGTACGGACTCGGTACTGCTTGCGCCGCCAAGCACCACCCACGCAGTCGCACGGGACAGCGATGGGGCGTTTGCTACGATGAGATATCGCCCCGGTGAGAGGTCATCAATCCTTGCCGGCTCGGAGCCACGCGCAATGCGCCGCTCAATCGGATGGACGCGCCCATCGAGGACGAGCATCACGTCGATGACTGCGTTGGTGATGGGTGTGTCGGCGGCGTCTACGGTGCGAATCTCCAGCGAACCCCCGCTCCGAATGAGCGCACCGTGACGGGAGTCTGGCGAGTTTTGTGTGCTGGCTGTGCCGACCCTCATCCCCTGACGCACAGCCAGCGGCGCCGTCACAAGCGCTGTGTCGCGGAGGAGCAAACTAAGAACCACGAGCAAAAACAGCGCCCAGGGCATAGAGCGCAGAACGCCGCCAGCTTGAGAAGAATTCCCATCAGGACCAAGCTCGTTCATCGCTTTTACATTCGTTCTCACTCGAAGGTCCGGCGGGGTCTAAAGGTTCAGACGCGTGAATTCAGACGTAAGCCAACAAGGGGCTGTCAGTTAACCCACCATTAACATGATCGAGCGACGAGTATCACTTTCGGTAGACTAGGCCTTGCGCATTGGCCGACTCCGACCGTACTCCTAGCCATGGATACCACTTCGCCCGGAGTCTTCGTTTGGCCGCCTGCGATTCCCACAGACGCGCTCCCGACGGTGTTATTCGTGAGAAAGCACCTCGCAGACCAGCGGCTTGATCGTTTTATTGTCTGTGAAATTCCTAGACTTTCTCGCGCACGAGCCACGGAGATTGCCAAGCACTTTGCGTTTGACTACGAGGGCCGCCAGCTCAGCGCCTCAAAAATTCTCAGGGCCGGTGACAAGGTCGTCCTGTACCGACTGCTCTGGGACGAACCGGACGCCCCGCGCGATGTCTCCATTGTCTACGAAGATGAAGCGCTGATTGTCTCGTGCAAACCTGCAGGACTCCCGGTCCATCCAACTGCGCGCTATCATCGCAACACGTTGATCTCTATTCTGGCCGAGCGGTATCCAGGCGAGAGCATTCATCTCTGTCATCGTTTAGACAAAGAAACCTCTGGAATCATTGTCGCTGCGCGAACGCCCGAGGATGACGCGAAGATCAAGAACGCTTTCGCCGCGCGGGACATTGAGAAGTGCTACCTCGCGATCACTAACGGAGTGATTCCCGATGACGACTTCGCCGTCGATGCACCTATGGCCCTCGGGCAGCACGAGGTCGGCG
>JANNCG010001111.1:0-9678 GCA_031386385.1 Myxococcales bacterium | reverse complement strand
GAAACAGTGGTGACTCAACAAGGGATGTTGCCTCAGTTGATGTGATCACACCGACGTTTGACATCCCTGGGATGCGCGTCGGTCGAGGCGCTCCGTGTACCGTTGATCCTCAGTGTGAAGAGGGGTTGTTGTGCGCGAGTGGGCCTGACTTAACCCACACATGCACGGTCGCGTGTACGCACGACAGCAACTGTCAGCCCGAAAATCTGTGCGTTGTTGATCGCTCCATGATGGGCGTGCGCTCGTTGTGCTCACTCACAGATCCAGGAACAAACGAACCAAGTGGGATGTGCGCCAACAACTTGGACTGCGCGTCCAACCTTTGTGTGTCCAATCGTTGTCGTCGTTTGTGCGCCAACGACATGCAGTGCCCCATGCCTGCGAGGTGTTTGCCCACAGCCGAGGCCAACGGAATTCGCAGTTGTCAATTTGAGCCGGTCGCTGCCCCGCAAGTGGATGAGCGCGTGATTTTTACTGGAAATATTCCAGTGGATCGACCGCCGATGTCGAGCTTCGAGCTGCCACCAGATACCGTATCGTTTAACCTGTGGGTGCAGGATCTCGAAGGCCGAGACTTATTCGCGTCCATTGCGAGGCTCACCGCACCAGATGGGACCAAGCTCATCGACTCAAGCACATGGTCCATCGTCGGCGATCAGCCCGTGAGAGAAATCATTGGGATCTACCAGATCAACACGGCGCTTGTTCCCTCAAGCGACACCCTTCGTGTGCAGACTGGACGATATGAATACAACGCAGGGTTCTACAACGATCCTGACGCGATGACGGGTATTCGTACAAGACGTGGGTCGGTGATTCTGCGAACAAAGCGCGCTCCTGGCGGCATGATTCCCGCGACGGGGACGCTTCATTTGCGGTTGTTTTTCGCCCCCAGCGCGGGAGTTAACGCCACGATGGCGCCAACGAATCCGAGGTTGCAAGCGGGCTTAACAGCGATGCGCAACGGTTATCGTGCGATGGGAGTCAACGTCGATGTCGCTGGCTATGCGGATCTTAACGCCGCAGATTCAGCGAGATTTACCATCATCGACAATCGGGTCGAGCTTGATCAACTGTTTGAGCAGCGCATGGCCGCTCGTGTCGACGAAGTGAACCTTTATTTCGTGCAGTCCATCGCCGATGCAGCTGGCCTCGCCAACGCCATCGGAATCGCCGGCGACATCGTTGGCCCCATCGGGGTGCAAGGGACTCGACATTCGGGTGTCTGCATTTCGTGGGGCGAAACGCTCAATGGCGGTGGCGCTGGGGATCTTCTCAGCAACGTGATGTCCCACGAGGTGGGGCACTACCTTGGGCTTTGGCACACACAAGAAAACCTGCCCCCATGTCGCAACCCTATGCAAATGGACTGCTCGCCATTTGGTGGGATGGACCCCATCTCTGATACACCCACCGGCGCTGGAGCCCGCGCTAACGTGATGTTTTGGACCGCCTCGCCGGGACAGGTGACGTTCTCTCGTGGGCAGGGGACCGTGGTCCGAGCCAACACGATCATTACCCCGTAGCCTAATGGTCTGGTGAGATCGGTCCGCTAGCCAGCACTTGTGAGTTATCTCGACAGCCGTGCCTCGATGGCGCTTGCCGCCCACTGAGCGCTCTCGCGTACGACTGAGTTTGAGTGCGAATTTGCAACTGAGTTAAGCACCGGGAGGTGCCGTTTGTCGCCGATGTTTCCGAGCACGATGGCGGCATTTCGTACCAGTCCATCGTGGCCCGGACGCGAGAGCGGAGAGCTCGCAACGAGCTGCGCGTGCTCTTCGGCGCTTAACTCAAGCAACGAGGCAACGTCGCGTTTGGACCATCGATCCGTGAGCGCAAACTGTGAAAACTTGCTGTCCTGTCTCGCGACTGTTCCGTGATTGTAGGGGCACACATCTTGGCAATGATCGCAGCCAAACAGACGATCGCCGATCGCGGCTCTCAGCTCTGTTGGTGGGGCCTGTGCGGTCTCTATCGTGAGATACGAGATGCACTTTGTCGCATCCAACACATAGGGCTGCGCAAACGCGTTGGTGGGGCAGGCAGTGAGACAGAGAGTGCACTGGCCACAACGTGATTCCATGGGCGAATCAGCTGTCAACACGGCCGTAGTGACCACCTCGCCAAGGAGGACAAACGAGCCCGCACCCGGGACGATGATCATGCCGTTTTTTCCGACAAACCCCACGCCTGCAAGACGTGCCCAGGCGCGCTCAAGGACCGGGGCCGTATCGACAATTGGCCGTGCTTTGGCGCCGCACTCGTGACGAATAAAATCCGCCAGCTTGCGGAGCTTGCGTCGCAAAAAATTATGGTAGTCCGAGCCGCGCGCGTAGCGAGCAATGCGCGCGTTGAGCATCCCTGCACTGTCGGCCTCATTCGCCTGTCGGTAGCTCACTGCGCACACGACGATACTCTGCGCACCTTCAAGCACCTCAGGGATAGCGAGTTGCTCCCTGGCGGCACTATTTTCAGACAAATACTGCATATCCCCATGCATTTGGGCATCGAGAAATGTCGAGTAATGTCTGTAGTCGCTGGTAAGTGTCGTCGCCGATGCGATCCCAATGTGTTCAAAACCAAGGAGTTTTGCTCGCTCTTTGACCGCTTTGGTGTGCTCTGAAATCATTGTGGAGGGATCTGAGTGTACTTGACGAGAGGCTATGCTTACACCGACACTGTCTTCGCTGAGCGTAGTGGCGCCCAGTTTGTCTAATATTCAAAAGTGACGCACGCTCAATGACTCGGGATTCGGAAGACAGTGGCGACTGGGCCACGCAAACGATCGTTCAGCGCGCGGACAACCCGCATACGCCCGTGAACAACAGTGATTGCTTGGTGATCATCTACTCGAAAGATACCTCACAGCTAGGCAAGCGGTTTGTCTTGGATGCATCGTCTCCGTCCATCACCGTCGGTCGGGGGACAGATAACTTTGTCGTGTTGGCTGCCGACGGCGTCTCACGCCGGCACGCCCGGTTCGAGCGTCGCGACGGCGGTTGGCTCGTGATGGACCTGCAGTCCACCAACGGAACCTGGGTCAACGATGAATCCATCACCGAACATCGGCTTCGGCGCGGAGACCACATCAAGATTGGCGACTCGATCTTTAAGTTTCTCTCAGGCAACGACGTCGAGGCGGCCTATCACGAAGAAATTTATCGGATGACCATCATTGATGGTCTCACCCAAGCGCATAATCGACGCTATTTTTTCGAGGCCCTTGATCGCGAGATGTCCCGTGCTCGCCGCTACAAGCGCCCCCTCGCGCTTGTCATGCTCGACATCGATTTTTTCTCACGCGTAAACAACACATATGGGCATCTCGCGGGCGATTATGTGCTGCGTGAGGTCTCAAATTTAGTGCGAGGGCGCATTCGGCGTGACGAGATATTTGCGCGTTATGGCGGCGAAGAGTTCGCTGTGATTTTGCCCGAGACCGACCTTCCCGGAGCCGAGCGCGTCGCCGAGAGTATTCGTGTCATCATTGCGGGTCATCCATTTGTGTTTGAGCGCGAGTCCATCGCGATTACGGCATCACTGGGCGTGGCGGATTTGATCGACGAGTACACCACCGTCGAGTCATTTATTCAGGTGACCGACGAGAGACTTTTTGCGGCCAAAGGCGGCGGTCGCAATCGCGTTGTTGCGAGATGAGTCGGATGTGAGGGGCTTGTCCGCTAGCGTGGCGCTGCGGCTCTGTGTGCCGCTGGTCCTTGCCTCGCTTCTCTCAAGCCAACACGCGCAGGCGCACCCGTACGGAATCTCCTCGATCAGTCGTCTGATCGCCATTGAGCCACGCAGAAACGAGCTGGTTTTTGCCTACGTTTTGGACTTTGCTGAGCTCCCCGCAGAGAACGAACTACGATCGCTCGATGCCGACCACGACGGTGCGGTCACGCAAAGTGAGCAAGCGATCTATTTGCAGGGCGTGGTTGATCCCAACGTCGCAACGTGGACCGTGACAGCTGATGGACAACGACTGAACCTGCGGGTATTGCATCGCTCCGTCGAGGTCGCTGACGGTGAGGCGAGGCTTCACACGTTGCGAGTGCTCGCCGAGATTCATGCGGACTTGCCTCAAGATGTCCAACACGCGCGTGATTGGACGCTCTCGATTCAAGACGACAGTCGCAACGAGCGTCCAGGCTGGCGTGAGCTTCGGGTTGATGATGGCCCAACGATGATGGCGCAGTTGGTCAGTGTGTCGCCGGGACGGGACGGGGGAGGGGGCACTCGTGCGTTACTTCGGATGGACCAGGCGGTTTTTCGGGTTCGATCAGTCGGTCATCCAACCAACCGGACCGTGGCTCAGGCTGCTGCTCGAGGCGGCCGGCCGGTTTCGACCGGGTGGTTGCTCTTGGCGTTGCTGATATTGCTGATGATTGTGACTGTGTTTCGCGCAACTTCAGCGCGGCGCATGAAATAATAGTTCGTCGTCGGTTCACCCAAATCGGGTTGTTTCACTCGGGGTATTCATGTACGGTCTTTTTCCAGAGTCCCATTGAAAATTGTGGGACTAGGTTATTTCATCCCGTATTTGAAAGGGCTGGTTCGTTTGATGTCTCGTTGCAGACTCCTTGGTGGATTGTTCATTGTCTCTGTTCTTAGCGCCGCGTGCGGTGCTCCAATCGTTGGCGGTGGAGTGGACGTACCGAATGACTTGGGTGTCATTCTTGATGTGCCTAACCGCGATGTTCCGAATGTCGATGTTCCGAACCGCGATGTTCCGAACCCTACCGATGTTCCAACCTGTGTGGTGGCCGCAAACTGCGATGACGGCATCCCATGCACCGTTGACAGTTGCAACCCGATCGGTGGCTGTGAACACCGCCCCGTGGACAGCATGTGCCCCGATGATGGCATCGCATGCACGCGTGAGGTCTGTAATCTGGGCCGTGGATGTGGAAGCCTTCCGCAGGACAACCTCTGTCCGAACGGGCAGCTTTGTCGCACTGACGGTCCAATGCCAGGCTGCACTCTTCCACCGGCATGCAATGGACCCAACGACCCACGCTGTGACGACGGACAGCCCTGCACTGCCGATCGTTGCGACATGGCAACGGGTCGCTGCGTGTTTACCACCAACGACATGATGTGCTCAAACGGCCAGTTCTGCGACGGCGCAGAGCGCTGCTATGCATACCGTGGTTGTCTCGGTGGCACTCCTCCGGTCTGTGATGACGGCACGTTGTGCACGCTTGATCAGTGCAACGAAGATATGGACACCTGCGAAAACGTCGCAGAGAACCGCCTTTGTGATGACGGCACTTTCTGCAACGGTGCAGAGACCTGCAACCCAAACATGCGTGGACGCGGATGTGTCGCGGCAGCAGCTCCTCGTAGCTGCGACGACATGAACGCTTGCACCGTGGACAGCTGCGATGAGGGCGGACGTCAGTGCCGCAACACCGCACGTGACGTGGATATGGACGGCGAGTCGGATCTTGCGTGTGGCGGCAATGACTGCAACGACAACAACCCACGCATTAACTCTCGCGCACTCGAAGTGTGCAACATGGTGGACGACAACTGCAACGGGACCGTAGACGAAGGCGTGATCTCTGCCTGCGGAAACTGCGATCTCTCATGTCGCTCATCGCAAGTCGGCGGGATGGGTGGCAACCCCTTCAGCATGTCAGGTAGCCGTGGAGTTTCCAACGATCCAATGGCGGGCGGATTGATTGTCCAAGCGCAAAATCGCACGGGAGACTTCTTGTGGATCCCAAACACCGGTGAGAGCACCATCTCGAAGTGGGACGCAAACGCGAATCCTCCCGTTGAGCTTGCTCGTTACAACGTGGGTCTGGCAGCGGGTAAGTGCCAGAACTCCTGTTGCTACACCAACGGTTGCAACATGACCTCACGTGTCGCAGTGGACGGTTTTGGAGACCTTGTGGTGGCCAACCGCGCTTTCGGCATGCAGGGAACGGTCAGCAAAATTGCAGCAGATCGCCGCGACTGTGTCGATCGCAACATGAACGGTATGATTGATACGAGCACAGGCCCGATGAACGTGCTTCCGTTTGATCAAGACGAATGTGTGCTTTGGACCGCTCCGGTCGGAGCTGTTAACGCCGTTCTTCGCATGATCGCTGTCGATCGCGGAGATGCGACGGTCCCTCAAGGCAACATTTGGGTTGGTTCGTGCAACGCGGCCCCGTATCAAGTCTTCAAACTTAATACCCGCACAGGCGCCGTGCTCAACACACTGTCCTCGACCCATTGTGTGTACGGTGGAATCGTAACGGCGGATGGCACTCTCCACGCGTTTGGTGGTGCTGGCGGAAACTTCATCACCGGGATCAATACACGAACCAATGCAATCGGAGCCGCCCGTCCAATCAACACAGTTGGTGGTGGTGGTGGCTACGGAATTACCGCCGATCCGCAAGGGCGGCTATGGACGTCGCAACACGGTTCAGGCATCGGGGCGTTCGATCCTGTGATGAATACCTCGTCGTTCGCAAATCTCGGTGGATCATACGGCACAGGGGTGACTGTCGACGCGATGGGCGAAATTTGGGTTATGCGTACCGATGGTGGCGACCTCGCTCACTTCCCATCCGCAGCGTTCACAGCGGGTGGACAAGTTCCTGCGGCGATGATCGCACACATTGCAGTGCCCGCTGCATTTGTCAGCGCGAGCCAGTCGGCGATCGGCGCGGACCGGGCAGGTCGTCTTTGGATGACCCGTGTGAACGCTGGACCGGTCGTACGGTACGATCCAAACGAAGCTGTCGTCGCAAACCGCTTCACGCAGTACAACGGACCCAACCAAGTCTACACGTACACGGACTTCACCGGTTCAGTGCGTCGATCGGTTATCGGCACGGGCACACACATCGAAGAGTTCGATGGCACCTGCGCAAACCCGAACTGGGACACGCTGACTTTCGACGGCGTCACGCCTGCTGGCACTACCCTGGCGTTTTCGTTTCAAACGGCGGACACCTTCGCTGGTTTGGCTCTCGCACCCGCGGTCCAAGTAGCGATTGCGCCTGCCAACATGTCGCCTGCATCCGTGCGCAACGCACTCGCAGCAGCGATGATCGCACCACGTCGCCACGCTCGCGTGACGGTGGTCTTCAACCCAACCGCAATGCCAGTCGCATCCCCAGTGTTGCGCAGCATGCGTCTGCAATGGAACTGCCCGTAAGGCACATAACCGCAGTTTAGACCCTGCGAATTGATTAAATGTTAACGACGATTTTGGTTTCTGAAAGGAATGATTGCTTCAATGAGAACTCTTAGTGCACGACTCGCGATGGTATCGCTTGTCTTGGTAGGTGTGGCGTGTAGCCAGCCGATGGTAGTGGAAGACGATAGGCCTAATCCGCCAACAGACACATTTCGGCCGATTGATATGCCGAACGTGGATGCCCCGAACCCAATTGTAGATGTTCCGAATGATGTGCGGACCTGCGTCGCAGCGATGGACTGCGACGATGGGATCCCGTGCACCACGGACACCTGCAACCCCATTGGTGGTTGCGTCCACACGCCCACCGACGCGATGTGCGCCGATGACGGCGTAGCTTGCACAGTTGAAGCATGTGTCCTCGGTCGTGGTTGCGTGAGCAGCCCTGACAACAGCCGTTGCATGAACGGTCAGATCTGCCGCACGGTCCCAGCTGATCAAGACGCTGGCGCTCCGGACGGCGCAGTCGCTGGTGGATGTACGCCACCACCGAGCTGCAATATGCCAAACGATCCTCGCTGTGACGATGGACAGCCCTGTACGACTGAGACGTGCAACTTGGCCACTGGCCAGTGCCAGTATGTCAGCGATGACATGATGTGCACCGACGGTCAGTTCTGCAACGGAACCGAGCGCTGCATTGCGTTTCGCGGTTGCGTTGGTGGGACCCCGCCACGCTGCGACGACGGTACGCTCTGTACCCTCGACCAGTGCAACGAAGACATGGATCGCTGCGAAAACTTCGCAGAGAACCGCCTCTGTGACGACGGTACCTTCTGCAACGGTGCAGAGGTGTGTGATCCCATGATGCGCGGACGCGGCTGTGTGGCTGCGGCTCCCCGCACCTGCGATGACATGAATGCTTGCACTGTGGATCGCTGCGATGAAGCAGGCCGTCAGTGCCGCAACACCGCACGTGACGTGGATATGGACGGCGACCCGGACGCGATGTGCGGCGGCGGCGACTGCAACGACAACAACCCACGCATTAACTCGCGCGCTGCTGAAGCGTGCAACATGGTGGACGACAACTGCAACGGGACCGTAGACGAAGGCGTGATTTCTGCCTGCGGAAACTGCGATCTCTCGTGCCGCTCGTCGCAAGTCGGTGGCATGGGCGGCAACCCATTCAGTATGTCTGGTAGCCGCGGAGTATCCAATGATCCAATGGCTGGCGGATTGACTGTGCAGGCGATGAACCGCACGGGAGACTTCTTGTGGATTCCAAACACAGGTGAGAGCACCATCTCGAAGTGGGACGCAAACGCGAATCCTCCAGTAGAACTTGCGCGTTATCGCGTGGGTCTCGCTGCGGGTGAGTGTCGTGGATCATGCTGTCACACGCCAGGCTGCAACATGACGTCTCGTGTCGCGATCGACGGCTTTGGCGACTTGATCGTCGCAAACCGTGGCTTCCAAATGCAGGGCACTGTTGCAAAGATCGCAGCAGATCGTCGCGACTGTGTGGATCGCAACATGAACGGGATGATCGATACGAGCACGGGCCCACTGAACGTGCTCCCATTCAACGCTGACGAGTGTGTCATTTGGAACGCTCCTGTTGGCCATATCGGCGCAGTCCTCCGCATGGTCGCCGTCGATCGTGGTGACGCGCTTGTCCCGCAAGGAAACATCTGGGTTGGTTCGTGTGAAGTCCTCCCATACCAAATTTACAAGCTGAATACGCGAACGGGCGCCGTCCTCCAGACGATCGCCTCGCCGCACTGCTCGTACGGTGGTGTTGTCACCGCTGACAACAGGTTGCATACTTTTCAGGGTGCATTCGGTCCAAGCGTGACCACAGTTAACACCAGCACAGGCGCGATCGTGCAAACTCGCAACACTGGCGGTGGTTATGGCATCACGGGCGATCCGCAAGGTCGCTTGTGGACGTCATACGGCTGCAATGGTCTTTGTGGATTTGATCCCATCATGAACACGATGAGCACCGCAAACCTCGGTGGTTCATACGGTTCGGGTGTGACTGTTGATGCGATGGGAGAGATCTGGTCGATGCGCAGTGACGGTGGTGACCTGGCTCACTTTCCGTCCGCAGCGTTTGCTGCTGGTGGAACCGTGCCGGCTGCGATGATCCAACACGTCGCAGTGCCGGGCGCATTTGTTAGCGGCAGCCAGTCTGCAATTGGTGCTGATCGTGCCGGTCGTCTTTGGATGACCCGTATCGCCGCAGGACCGGTGGTTCGCTACGATCCAACGGAGCCTGTTGTTGCTAACCGCTTCACGCAATACAACGGACCAAACCAAGTGTACACGTACACGGACTTCACCGGCTCAGTGCGTCGCTCTGTCATCGGAACGGGCACACACATCGAAGAGTTCGATGGCACCTGCGCAAACCCGAACTGGGACACGTTGACCTTCGACGGCGTCACCCCGGCCGGCACCACACTCTCGTTCTCGTTTCAAACGGCAGACACCTTCGCAGGCTTGGGCGCAGCAACACCTGTGCAAGTAGC
>JANNCG010001073.1:0-3161 GCA_031386385.1 Myxococcales bacterium | reverse complement strand
GATCGCGGCGATGCGAGATCGCGCGTGGTCCTTCATCGCAATTTTTTCAACCACGGGAGGCATGAATCGCTGACGGTTATTTCAACTGCGCAGGACGGTCACGGGGGACGAGTTACGCCCGAGGTGACGATCGCGAGGCTCACGCAAGACTGTGAGCTGACCGAAGAGCAGGCGCGCTCGGCACTCTCGACCTAACCGCCAAACCCATCAAAACCGCGGGCACAGCCACGCGCGATCTCGCATCGCCGCGATCCGCTTCCTTCGGCGCAGCGCAATCCGGCAACTGCGGCCGTTGCTTTCGCTTGGATTTTCACTGACGCGGGTGCGTGTGCACGTGCACCAATTTGCTCACCCTGTCAGGACGTCAACTGGCGAGGACGTACCGCGCACGACGGTCACCGGCGAGGACGTACACTACAACGACGTTGGCCGTGGTCGATCGCCTAATATCTCTTCCGTAGCAATCACTTGCAAACGCGGAATCGAGGCGACGCATGCTTCACGCGTGATCGCGAAATCGCGGGTCGAAAACGTGACCCAAGGAGTAAGGCGTAAGGCCATGGTGCCTAACACACGATAGTGGTTCCGCTGCCAGCGTAGCTGCAACAGGCCGGTAAAGGTTCGGAGTTGGACGTACCGATCACCCTCATCGAAAAACACGAGCACTTCGTCAACCTCGAAGTTCACGCCGCGATTAACTGCACGGATGGTTCCCTGCAAAATAAACTCATAGTCGTGCTCGGTTGCACCGAAGCCCGTCGACCACAAATTGTGCTAGCGGGTTTCCCGTGTTGAAGCGCATGGACCACTGGACGCAGTGTGCACCAGACGGCGTTCTGAGTGGAACCCATCCCTCGATTGGCTCCATCGGTCGCCTACGTGGTGTGCCGCTTCTGGTCGCCGTAGGCCACTCTACGAATTCATCGTTCGGTCGATGCGAGCGGTCGTCAAACTCGAGACACTGGCCGAAAGCACGCACCGCGGCGCCTCTCTGCGCAATGAGAGCAGTGTGCGTCATGCCGGACGGATTTTGAAATCGGCCATCACCACGCGCACTGTCCTCGTAACTCGCGTCAGTACTTGATGTCCCAGAATCAACGCTTCCGACGCTCCCGACAACCACAGCGGACGGCGCAGAGGCACCACTCACGCAAACAGTGTTCGCTCTCTCAGCACGCGACCGACCCGCACACCCCGCAAATTCGATCACCAGGAACCAGAGAACTACGCAGGTCCGCGCCGCGGCAATGAGCGAAGCCCGCGAGAGTGCGAAATCCAACACAACAGATAACCTCGTCCATGTTGTATAGCTCCACCGGATTGGTTTGATAATCAAATTCATGAATGGGCTCTGCGAAGCGCGCCGCCGCTGTCATACAAATAGCTCACTCGCTAGTGATCGGGGTACTCGATGCTCTGCACGTGATTGAAGCTGTCGTACGTAAATCGCGTGTTGGTTTGCAGCGATCCCACGTTTGGCCCGATTCCGTTAAGCGTGCGAGTGAGTTGCACCACTTCGCCGAGGTTGCAGAACCCGATCGGGTCGCGCAATGACACTCTATTTGCACAGGTTGCACAACGAGGTCATTCTGCAAAGCCAAGTACCACGAGCCGCTGCTCGAGCGACTGCTTCTGCGCTGTCGACAATCTCGAAACATCGAACCAACTAACGAGTGCACCAGCGGGATTTTCGAGAATCACATCAGGCCCAACAATATCCGGAAAAATGGTGTACTGCGGAACTCCTCGTGGCGTATCAAACAACACCGCGTAGCTATACTGATCGATATGTGTCAACGAATATGCGCGTTGCAAATTCGCCATTTGTGTTGTTTCGCAGACGTTTGTAATTCCAAGCCCCACAACTTCTTCGGCTCGCACAATCCATTCTGTGTGAATCAAGAAGTCAATCGACTCCCCAAGTCGGTAGATCTCGCGGTAGCCGCGTTCGCGCAACCTCGACAGCTCGTGGATGCTTGGTGAAGTGGACTTGAGTAGACCAACCCATCGCCCGTCGCGCGAAAGCTCAACATAGAGCAAGTTCTCTCCGCCAACATTTGTCGTCATTGCACTCCGCTCCGAAGGGCCGCGTGAACGAGCTCCAACCGTTGTTGCTGGAATGAGATTAGTCCTTGGAGTCTTTGCACTGCCGGGGGTTGTCGATGGTATGCCGAATCTGTTCGCAATAGCGCTTCAGAACTCGGTCAGTTGCTCAACGAACTTGCCCGTGCTGAGGATTCACCAATTCTTCCTGGGGAATTGCACGCAACGAAGAAATCCCAGCATCACAAGCACTCTGGGTTTCGACTAGATCACGCATCGAAATAGTCACCCAAGGCGTAAGACGGACCGCAAACGTGCCAGTCACTCGATATCGATTTCGCGCCCAACGCATTGGTAAAACCGCAAGAAAAGACCTGCCCTTCTCAAATTGATCCACTCCATCGAATCTGACGTCTATGGTGTCTAACTCGAAGTCCACACCTCTCTGCGTCGCCCGAACACTGCCCTGCAGAATAAGCGAGTATTCGTGCTCATCACACCGAAGCCCATCCACTACAAATCGAGCAAGCGGATTGATGTTGTTAAAACTGAAGAACCACGGGATGCAGCGGGCGCCACGCGGCGATCGCAGAGGAACCCACCCACTGATTGGCTCACTCGGGCGCCAGCGCGGGACGCCACCACGCGTGATGTCAGGCCACTGACCACGATGAGGATCCTCATCGTGCTGTCCGTCGACAAAATTGACACATTGGTTCAACGCGCGAATCGCGGCGCCCATTTGAGCCATGCGCAGACCGTCCTGCCATCCAGACGGATTTTGAAATCGTCCGTCGCCAAGCGCGCTGTCCTCGTGACTCACGTCAACACTCTGTGCACCAGAATCCGCGAAGCCTGCACTGCCGTCAACCCCGACGCCGGACGCTGCCGCACCGCTCACGCAACCTCTGCTCTCAGTGCCTACATGCGAGCGACCCGCACAGGCCGCAACCGCGGTAAGCAGGACGCTGCCCACAGCACGCAGTCGAATTGGCAGAATGAGTGAACCGCGCCGGAGTAGATATCGCCACGCAACAAGCACAACTGTCGCTGGGGCTAATCTCCGAACGACTTGTTCAACAAACAACATTGTGGACGGGCTCTCCATGCTTCAATCA
>JANNCG010001066.1:0-7763 GCA_031386385.1 Myxococcales bacterium | reverse complement strand
GCCGCCGGTGCAGGTCTGTCCCGCTGCACACGCATTGTTGCAAGCCCCGCAGTTGGCGTTGTCCGATGCGAGCGTGACGCAGCTTCCGTTGCACGCCGCGAGTCCAGCTCCGCACATTCCTCCGTCCGGCAACACAGACGGCACATCAACGCTCGGAACGTCAAATCCCATCTGATTTGGAACATCAACTCCTGGCGGAATCACTCGATCCCCAGTGGCCATTGACTGATCGTCACTGGCATCGCCCGAGGTGATTGTGGATCCTCCACACGCGGCCAAAAATACAAAAGCGCTGACAGAAAGAAGCTGTGCTGGTTTCATTTTATTTACTCTCCAAAAGGTTGCCGACAGAACCGTCCACGAGTTGCACGCAAGGAGCCAACCTGGGCAGTCCTACAAACAGGCTACGCCAAGTCTGCAATTTGAGCGAAATTTACGTCCTCGGTCGCCGCTTTGCAGCGGGCATGTCAGAGAACCACCCACCAAAGGTTGGGCAACAAATCCCCGGCGGGCTGGCAAGGACAGGCTGCTCTTCTAATACATCAATTATTTCTCATATCACCCACGCCGCATCCCCGTCGCGGCGCTAGAAACCCCGACTCTACGTCCCCGCAATGAGGGTCCTACGGCATTGGGCAGGCGTCTGCGTCGACGCACACGGCTGTCCCGCCCATTGCGAGCGGTGGACAACATCGCGTCATTCCACAGCTCGCGCACGGGCAGGTGTTGCATGCGGTGGGATCATAGCCACGACAACGACCCGCGACGCAGACCTGATCCACCTGGCAGCGGTTGAGACAACCACCGCAGTTGAACAAGTCTCGATCGGTGTTGACGCAGGCTTGAGTCCCGAGACCGCCGATTCCGCCGAAGCAGACTTGGTTCGGGCGCATGCAGGTGTCTCGCGCGGCGCATCGACCCGCTACACACGCTTGGCCCATCATGCATCGTGTGCCAAGCATCCCGCAGTTAGCGCCGTCGCTCTGCAAGTTAGTGCAGCCCATGTTCATCGGCAGCGCGGTCAGCCCGGGCTGACAGACGCACATCCCCGCAGCGCATGCTTGACCCGTTGAGCAGCGACGGTTCGCCATCCCACAGTTCGTCGGATCTGATTGCAGGTTGAGGCACTGACCGTTGACCATCGTTGAGGGAGGAGCGCACGCGCACATTCCCATCACGCAGGACTGTCCGTTGATAAAGCACCGGCGACCACACGCGCCGCAGTTCTGCGGGTCCGATTGCTGGTTGACGCAACCGATCCCGGGGCAGTTCATGGTTCCCATCGGGCACGCACAGTTGCCAGCTTGGCAAGTCTGCGACGCGGGGCAAACACGACCGCATGCGCCGCAGTTATTCGCGTCGGTTGCAAGATTAGGACATGTGCCGTTCATGCATCGCACAACGCCCATGGGACAAATGCACATGCCCATTGCGCAGTTTCCCCCGCCTGCGCATGACCGTCCACAACCACCACAATTGTTCGTGTCAACCATGGTGTCCACGCAAGCACCACCGCAGGTCATCTGACCCATCGCGCAGACGCATCTTCCAGCCATGCACATGCCGCCAGCGCCACATGCGACACCGCAGCGACCACAGTTTGCGCTGTCCGTTTGCAGGTTAACACACGCTCCGGCGCACGCCACTTGGGGTGCCATGCACATCAACGGTCCCATGCTGCACATGCCGGCGTTGCAGCTCTGGCCCATCGCGCACGCGTTGCCGCAAGCACCACAATTCGCGGCGCTTGTCCGTGGGTCAACACATGCTCCGTTGCACTCGATCTGCGGAAGCACACAAGGTCCGCCGTCCGGGATGACGTTGGGGGAGTCAAAATTTGGGACATCAAACGGCGCGTTGGGCACGTCGAATATCGGCGGACCAAACGTGTCCGCGATGACAGAAGGGCTGTCCGTTGGGCCGCTGTCGCCGCTCGGAACAACGCCGCCTCCGCAGGCGGCAAGTGAGCAAAATACCGCGAATATTAAACTTTGTTTCCAGCTCATGAGGACGATGCTCCGGGGGTAATCTTGTTGGGTCCGCGAAAAATCCGAGCAGACCCTTTCGTCCGAGCGTGCCGTAATTTGCCGCGAATTGGGCAACAATTCTGCCGAGGCGAGAACTTCGATTTTTCGTTTAAGAATCGCCGAATTCACCTGCGACCATTCATTGACGCATATGTCGGAACTGCACTTACATGCCTGAGTTTCGTCTCCTAATTCGCTGACGATTTGCGCATTTTTTGCCTGCGAACGAATCGCTTTTCCCTTTTAAGCGTGAGAACCTTGTAAGTGATTTTCCGTACGGGAGTTTTCTCTATGAAAAAAAATAAGACGAGTCAGCAATTTCGCAACACAGCACTCATCGGTTCGCTCGCATGCGTCGCGCTCAGCGCGGGCTGCGCAGTTGATGGGATGGGCGTGCCAGATGTTCCCACTGGTGGTGGCGGAGACAGCGGCGTTGTTGTTGGCGACACGGGTGTTGTTGTCACTCCAACGGACGTCCCAACTGGACGACCTGATGTCCCGAACCCACTGCGTTGTTCAAACCACGCACAGTGCAATGACATGGTGGACTGCACGATCGACGAATGCAATTTTGCAAACGGAACGTGTTTGCATCGTGCAAATCTTGATCGTTGCGAGTGCGATCCGGGTTGTCATACAGAAATGGTCGGCGGGATGGGCGGGCGGATGTTTGGCGAGCCGGGTCGGATGGGCGTCGATTATGATGGACCTTCGGGCGGTTTGATCGTTCGTGCGAACCCACGCACCTCAGATTATTTGTGGGTTCCGAACACAAACGAAAATACACTCTCGAAGTGGGACGCGGTCGCAGAGCGCGAGGTCGCTCGTTATCGTGTCGGTCTACCTTGTGCTGGCGGAGCGAGTTTTACGTGTAACGCTCTTTCCCGAGTGGTTGTTGACAGCCAAGGCAATGCCGTTGCAGCGAACCGAGCTTTCAACGTTCAGGGCTCGATTGATAAGATCGCGGCTGAGCGAGTGGATTGTATCGATCGCAACATGAACGGGGTGATCGACACCAGCACGGGTCCGATGGATGTGCGTCCGTACCTCCAAGACGAGTGCCATCTTTTCAACGCCCCTGTCGGCCCTGTCAACGCAGTGCTTCGCTCGGTCACGATCGACAAGGGCGACGAGATGTTTCCCGAGGGATATATCTGGGTTGGTGGTTGTGCGAACACGGGCGGTCTCGTCGGTGGTGCAGGTCTTTGGCAAGTGAACCCACGAACGGGCGCGACCATTCGTCACCTTGATTTTCCTGCCTGTGCGTACGGCGCGGTCGTCACTCCGGATGGCCATCTCTGGTGGCACACGCTCTCAAACGGTATCACCGAAGTCGACCCAATCACTGGTCGCGTTGGGACCCTTCAGCGCTCGGGAGAAGGCGCAGGCGGCGCAGGTGGTACCTACGGTGTTGCCGCAGACGGCGACGGTCGCATTTGGGTGTCACGCGCATACCAAGACGCTTACGGATACGATCCGCGAATGCGCCAATGGACCTGGGCAAACGTCCAAGCTCACCCGGGTGGTCGCGGACAGACCGCGCTCGGGATCACTGTCGACGGCAACAACCATGTGTGGGTCGGCGGAGCAACCATCGCGTACGAGTGGGACGCGCGGGCGTTTAGAGCGGGCGGACAAATTGACATGGCCGCGATCACCGTTCACCGCTATCCAATGCCTGCAGGGTTTAGCAGCGTAAGCGCCCTCGGTGCAGACCGGCGCGGTCGCATTTGGATGGCAACCTCCAGCTCAGGGCCACTGGCACAGCTCGATCCGATGACGGACACGGTGAGGACATTTCCAGGTCCAACCGGAGTTTACACGTACGCAGACTTCACCGGCGCGGTGCGTCGATTGGTGATTGGAACCGGAACTTACAGCGAGACATTTAACACTGGCTGCGAGCCAAACTTTGCGGACTTCAGCTGGACTGCATCCACGCCGCCAGGCACGACGCTCAACTTCGTGATGCGCACAGCGCTGACCGAAGCTGGGCTTGGCGCTGCGACGGCAGTGCCGCTTGCAGTTGCTCCGCGTGATGTGGGTCCAATCGATGTGACGGGAAGATTGCTCGCCGCTGGCGTCACGCCGGGACAATTCGCGCGCATCACCGTCACGTTTAATCCGACGAACAACCCTGTGCAGTCACCGGTCCTTCAGGGCATGAACCTATCGTGGCGCTGCCCTGTTAATCCTGGTTGATCATTTGCTCTCGGTCGTCTCGTCGTTTTTACTTTTGAAGCCTCATCGATGAAAACAATCCAATCTAGTGTCCGCGCGCGAAACGTTGCAATCTCAGGGACTGTGGCTTTTGCAGTGTTCAGCGCGAGCTGCACTGGGGATGTGATGTCGGTCACGGATGTGCCGTCCGGAGCGATTGTCGATAGCGGCGTTGTCGTTGCCGACACGGGTGTTGTGATCACTCCAGCCGACGTTCCGACGGGTCGCCCGGATGTGCCGAACCCTCTGCGCTGTTCGAACAACATGCAGTGCGACGATCGCGTTGACTGCACGATTGATGAGTGCAATTTTGCCAACGGAACGTGTTTACACCGTCCTGACCTCAGCCGTTGCGAGTGCGATCCTGGCTGTCATCTTGAGAGAATCGGCGGGATGGGTGGACGGATGTTCGGCGAGATGGGCCGGATGGGTGTTGACTTTGACGGCCCCTCCGGCGGTTTGGTCGTTCGTGCGAATCCAAGGACGTCCGACTATTTGTGGGTTCCAAACACGAATGAAAACACATTGTCGAAGTGGGACGCCGTTGCTGAGCGCGAGGTCGCGCGCTATCGCGTGGGTATTCCCTGCGGCGGCGCTCCGGGCAACTTCGGATGCAACGCACTTTCTCGGGTCGTGGTTGACAGCCAGGGCAACGCTGTTGCTGCAAACCGCGCTTTCGACGTTCAAGGCACGATTGATAAGATCGCGGCTGAGCGAGTGGATTGTATCGATCGCAACATGAACGGCGTGATCGACACGAGCACCGGTCCGATGGACGTGCGTCCATACCTTCAAGACGAGTGTCATCTTTTCAACGCGGCCGTCGGTCCCGTCAACGCCGTGCTCCGTTCAGTCACGATCGACAAAGGCGACGAGATGTTTCCTGAGGGATATATCTGGGTCGGCGGCTGTGCAAACACTGGCGAGTTGGTGGGTGGTGCAGGTCTGTGGCAAGTGAATCCACGAACGGGCGCGACCATTCGTCACCTTGATTTTCCTGCCTGTGCGTACGGCGCGGTCGTCACTCCTGACGGCCATCTCTGGTGGCACACGCTCTCGAACGGAATCACCGAAGTCGATCCGATCACAGGTCGCGTTGGAGTTTTGCAGCGTTCGGGTACAGGTGCGGGCGGAGACGGCGACACATACGGTGTGGCAGCGGACGGCGATGGCCGCATCTGGGTCTCACGCGCATACCAAGACGCGTACGGCTATGATCCGCGGATGCGTCAATGGACGTGGGCAAACGTGCAAGCTCACCCGGATGGCAGCGGACAAACGGCACTTGGCATTACTGTTGATGGAAACAACCATGTGTGGGTTGCTGGCGCGACCATTGCGTATGAGTGGGATGCTCGCGCGTTTAGAGCAGGTGCTGAAATTCCGATGGCTGCGATCACCGTGCACAATTATCCACAACCCGACGGATTTAACGAAGTTAGTGCTCTCGGCGCCGACCGTCGGGGACGCATTTGGATGGCGAGCTCAAGCGAAGGCCCGCTGGCTCAGCTTGACCCGTTGACGGATACGGTGAGGACATTTTCAGGACCAAATGGAGTGTACACCTACGCAGACTTCACCGGAGCCGTTCGCCGGTTGGTCATTGGAACAGGGACCTACAGCGAGACCTTCAACGCCGGGTGCGAGCCAACATTCGCGGACTTTAGTTGGACCGCATCGACGCCTCCAGGCACGACACTCAACTTCGTCATGCGGACAGCGCTGACTGAAGCGGGCCTGGGCGCAGCGACTCCGATACCTTTGGCGGTCGCACCTCGCGATCGGGGGCCGATCGATGTGACCGGACGCTTGCTTGCAGCAGGCGTGACACCAGGTCAATACTCGCGAATCACTGTTACGTTTAATCCGACCAACAACCCCGTGCAGTCGCCGGTGCTTCAGGGCATGAACCTGTCGTGGCGTTGCCCTGTTAACCCTGGCTGATCATTCTCTCTCTCGTCTCATTGTTTTTGTTTGTGTCTTCGGAGCTTCATCTATGAAAAATCGCAAAACACTCGTCCATCTTCGAAACGTCGGATTGCTAAGCACACTGGTTTGCGTCGCGCTAAGCGCGAGCTGCACCGGTGACGGGATGGGTGTGTTGGATGTTCCAACGGGCGGTGGTAATGATTCGGGCGTAGTGATTGGCGACACCGGTGTTGTTGTGACACCGACGGACGTGCCGACGGGACGACCCGACGTTCCCAACCCCGTGCGATGCTCTAACCACATGCAGTGCGATGATCGCGTTGCGTGCACCATCGATGAGTGCAACTTTGGCAACGGTACGTGTTTGCATCGTCCCGACCTTAATCGCTGTGAGTGCGATCCCGGCTGTCAAACCGCCAGCGTTGGCGGGATGGGCGGTCGCATGTTCGGCGAGATGGGTCGGATGGGTGTCGACTTCGATGGTCCTTCAGGTGGGTTGATTGTTCGTGCGAATCCGCGGATGTCCGACTACCTCTGGGTGCCAAACACCGGCGAAAATACCCTCTCCAAGTGGGACGCGGTCGCAGAGCGCGAGGTGGCTCGCTATCGTGTTGGTATCCCTTGCGCCGGCAACCCAGACAACTGGAACTGCAACGCACTCTCCCGCGTTGTGGTGGACAGTCAAGGCAACGCCGTTGCGGCAAACCGCGCGTTCGGCGTCCAAGGCACAATCGATAAGATCGCTGGTGAGCGAGTGGATTGTATCGATCGCAACATGAACGGCGTCATCGATACCAGCACGGGGCCGATGGATGTTCGTCCGTACCTCCAAGACGAGTGCCATCTTTTCAACGCACGTGTCGGCGAAGTCAACGCCGTGCTGCGCTCGGTCACGATTGACAAAGGCGACGAGATGTTTCCTGAGGGATATATCTGGGTGGGTGGCTGTGCAAACACTGGCGGTCTCGTCGGTGGTGCAGGTCTGTGGCAAGTGAATCCCCGAACGGGAGCAACCATTCGTCACCTTGATTTTCCCGCATGTGCGTACGGTGCTGTTGCGACACCCGACGGCCACCTGTGGTGGCATACGCTCTCGAACGGAATCACCGAAGTCGACCCAATCACCGGTCGCGTTGGGACCCTTCAGCGCTCGGGTGAAGGCGCTGGCGGCAACGGTGGTACCTACGGTGTCGCGGCGGACGGTGACGGCCGCATCTGGGTTTCGAGACACTCCACCGATGCTTACGGCTACGATCCTCGGATGCGTCAATGGACGTGGGCGAACGTGCAAGCCCATCCAGGCGGTCGTGGCTCAACGGCAGCGGGAATTACTGTCGACGCAAACAATCACGTTTGGGTTGCTGGCGCGACGATCGCCTATGAGTGGCCAGCAAGCGCGTTTCGAGCTGGCGGCCAAATTGATTTTGCGCAGATCACTGTGCACCGCTATCCAATGCCTGCCGGTTTCGGCAGCGTGAGCGCGCTCGGTGCGGATCGTCGCGGACGCATCTGGATGGCAACCGCCGGTCAAGGACCGCTGGCACAGCTTGATCCGATGACCGATACGGTGAGGACATTTCCAGGTCC
>JANNCG010001051.1:0-1567 GCA_031386385.1 Myxococcales bacterium | reverse complement strand
TGGTGACGGTGCTCGCTGCGGTCCACGCGGTGCCTTGACCCTTCAGCGTAATGCGGGTCCCACCAGCGATTGAGCCCGTGGGTGGATCCGCATAAAATGAGTCGTACGTGTAGGCCATTGGCAATCGCGAGCGAAACCCGTCGTTTCGTTCGATCACAACGTCAACAATGCCCGGTGTGCCCGACGGAACACCAACTTCGATGCGGTTGCTGTCAACAATCCGCTGAAACCTTGGCTGAACCATCGAGTCCGCAAACTTCACGACCAAGCCGTCAACGAAGTTTGATCCTCGCAGCACAACGGTGTTGCCGCCAGTGAACGGACCATGGTCGGGCCGGACTGCAAGGAGCGTCGGGTTCGCTGCGGGCAACGCGGCTTCACGACGAATCTGAGGGCCATCCCGTGAGATTCTTACATCTACGGACTCCCCGTCTACGCCGGCTGCGTCCATGTTCTGGAAGTCTTGGGGACCGCAAGCTGCGGTGGTCGCGAGTATCGCGACCGCAAAGATTGATCGAAAGTTCATTCGAATGTCCTACTGGGTGGGTGAAGGTGTCGTTGTCAGGATTATCCTGGACATTGAATCGAAGCGCAACCGGACGAATGCAGGTTTCGTAATTCTTTTATTGGCATTACAACGGCGCCAATGTTGTCAAACTCTCCCGTTATCAAAGTCGGCGAAAGCACGTTTGAGGCCGAAGTCATTCAGAGCGAAATCCCTGTACTTATTGACCTTTACGCGGACTGGTGTGCGCCTTGTCGCACATTGTCGCCCCGCGTCGAGCAGGTCGCTCGCGAGTACGCAGGACGCGTCAAAGTAGTCAAAATCAACGTTGATGAGGCGCCTAAGATCGCCCAAGCCTTTCGCGCACAGAGCATCCCCATGCTCGTGCTCATCGTAGACGGTCGACCCACAGGAGTCCTGAAGGGCGTCGTGACGAAGGAAGAAATCATCGCGTTGATCGACCAACATGTCCGAAGCACAGGTCCGGGCGGTGTTGAGAACGTCAAACCGCTCGAGCTCGCAAAGCTCCTAAAAGCCAAACAGGTCCTCGTCGTCGATTTGCGCGAGAAAGCGCCGTACAACCGAGCACACGTTCCTGGGGCGATCAACATTTTGCCAGCGGATATCGAGGCGAGTCTCCCTGAGCTCGCTCGTCATCGCAAGCCAGTGATCGTCTATGATCGCAACTTTAGCGATGAGGCCAAAAAGGTCCTTGAGGTTTTCGCACAAACCGGATTTCCGGCGGCGGGACTTGAAGGAGGCATCCTCGCGTGGGAAGGCGACGGACTTGAAATCGAGCGCAGCAATTAGCTTTTAGCCTATATCGCTTCCAACGTATTGCACTGGATGATCGGGCGCAGATCAATCGTCAGTATGCTCGAGCTGAAAGCTACCTAAGGTTTGTTCCAGTCGCGCAACTCACGAAGCACTTTTCCTGTCGGCGTGCTCATCGACGCCAGCTGCGTCGGAGTGGCAGAAGCCAGGAGTTTACCACCCAATTTGCCACCACCGGGCCCAAGCTCAATGAGCCAATCTGCGGCGGCGAGGACCGATGGGTGATGC
>JANNCG010001015.1:0-3212 GCA_031386385.1 Myxococcales bacterium | reverse complement strand
TTTGGTCGCAGCATGAGCGCACGCGCGAGGGCAACCCGTTGCTGTTCACCGCCAGACATCTCACTCGGCCGGTGTGTTGCACGATGGCCTAAATTGACCATTTCGAGCAGCTCTTTGGCGCGAACCTCAAGCCCCGGCCGGGCAAGCCCTTGGATCACTCCGGGCATGTAGACGTTTTCAATCGCCGTGAATTCTGGCAGCAGATGGTGAAACTGAAACACAAACCCGATAGCCCGATTACGCAACGCGGCGAGGGCGCTTCCGGACATCAGGGCGGTATCTTCTCCCTCGATTCGTAGCTGTCCCGACGAGGGACGATCAAGCGTCCCCATCAAATGGAGCAGCGTGCTTTTGCCCGCACCAGAGAGGCCCGTAATCGAGAGGATCTCTCCCTCCATAATGGTCAGCGAGACTCCCTTGAGGACCTCGAGCTGCTTGCCTTCTTGTGTATAGATTTTTCGAAGATCGACCACTTCGACGAGCGGCTTTTGAGCGTTCACAGTCGCATTCCTTCTACCGGGCGCATTCGCGCTGCGAGGATCGCAGGCAAGATCGTGGCGAGCAAGCAGACACCGACAGAGAGCCCTAACACCATCGCGAAGTCTGACCCGTTCACGTGAACCGGCAGCCGATCAATGTAATACACCTCTGGATCCAACGGAATCCCTAGCTTGTGTATGAGCGTGCACACCATCCAGCTCGTGCCCGTTCCAAGGATTCCGCCCACCAAACCGATGAGCGCACCCACGCAGACAAACACGCGGGCCACAAAGCTCTGCGTGGCCCCAAGTGCCTTGAGCAGAGCAATCTCTCTGCCCTTCTCCATCACGAGCAAAAGCAGCGTTGCGAGCACTGCAAAGCTCGCCACAAAAATCGCGACGCCGAGCAGGACAAACATCATGAGCTTCTCAAGCTTTAGCGCCCTAAAAAGGTTGCGATTGAGCTCTTTCCAGTCGCGGATTCGCAGATGATTGGCGTGCGCAATGGCGGTCAATTGTGTTGAGACCAGCTCGACAGAGTCCACCTCTGCCACCCGGATCTCAATGCTCGTCACTTCGTTGGCGTGATAGTTGAAAAAGCTCTGGGCCTCGCCGATGGCAAGAAATGCAAACTTCGTATCGTACTCGTACATCCCTGTATAAAAGATCCCCGCGACGCGAAATAGCTGGGTCTTCGGGAGCGGCCCGGCGGGGGTAATCATCCCTCCAAACGGTGAGACCACGCGAACTTCATCGCCTACTTGCAGGTGAAGGTTGGACGCGAGCTCGCGCCCAATCAGCATTCCTGGGACAACATACGCGCCAGGCGCCGGGGTTGGCATTGGAGGCAATGGAGCCAATCCTGGCGGGAGTGCGTTGCGTCGTGGCTTGTTCGGATCTGCTCCGGGATCAGAAGTCGGTCGCTCAGTGTCTCGCGCGGTTAAGGGGCGCGTGTCTTCGTATGTAGGCTCAAGCAGCCGCGCCGGCTCTGAGAGATACTCAATTCGACCACGGATAAGCTCTCGTCTGAGTGACTGCGCGACGCCTCCTCCTCGCGGATCGATCCCTCGAAGGATGACCCCCGAGAGGTTGGTCTGTGAGGTGACCATGACCTCGCCTTGCACCAGAGCGGTCGCGCTCGTGACGCCCTGAATGCGACGGACCCTTTGAAGAATGGGCTCCCAGTTAGAAAAACCCCCGCTCTCGGTGTCGATCACAATGTGTGCGTTGTTGCCGAGTATCTTGTGCTTCAGATCGTCGCCAAAACCGCTCATCACGGCGATGGTGAGGCACAGACCAAACGAGCTGATGCCTACGCCCAGAAAAGCCAAAAACGAAATGGCCGTGAGAAATCCACTCTTCCGCGCCCGCAACTGACGCACCGCGACCATCATGGTCCCGTGCGTTCGCTCTAAGAAATCAAAGAGCACCGGCAGCCAGGTAAACGAGCTGATCAGCAACGCGACGATGCACAACCCGATCGCATCAAGCCGTAGGCCGGCGGGCTTTAACGGATGCACCTCTGGATCAAGCGCAACCATGCGTGCAGCGGCGCGCACTGCGAAGGACGCACACGCGATGGCCATTCCGACCGCCAGCATGTTGACCGAGTTGCGCTTTAACCACTTCGATCGTCGAAGCAGAATCTGCTGCGTGCCGGCGAAGAGCACCACGAGCAGCGTCAGCCCATACACCAGGGGCGCGAAATAGTCTGGTTTTGCCCAGAGAATGAGAAAAATTGAGCGGATCGCTAGCCAGGACTTCATCAAATGCGCAGTCCTCTAGGCTTCCGGCCGCATTTGCGGAAAAAGAATCACGTCGCGGATGGACTTCGCGCCGGTGAGAAGCATCACCAACCGGTCTATGCCGAGGCCAAACCCAGCGGTGGGCGGCATGCCAAATTCGAGCGCGCGGATATAGTCGGCGTCGAAGTCCATCGCCTCTTCGTCGCCACGAGTGCGGTTTTCAAGCTGAGCTTTAAACCTCAACGCTTGATCTTCTGGGTCGTTTAGTTCACTAAACGCGTTGCAAAGCTCACGCCCGTCGACAAAAAACTCGAAGCGATCACAGAAAGTGACCTCGCAGGGCCCGTACTCTTCGAGCTGCTTGGCCGCGTCTTTCTTTCGCGCCAAAGGCGACACATCCAGGGGGTAGTCCATCACGAACACACCCACGCTCTTGCTCCCATCCGCCGTGCGGTAGCGAAGGGTAAGCGTTGGTTCAACAACGGTCTCATACAGGACAAACAGCAGCTCGCCTGCGGAGTGCGTCTTGTTGATCAACGAGCGAGCTTCGTTGGTAAAACCCCGGTCGATACCGAGCGCAGTCTGCTTGGCCTTCAGCCAGTCGCCATCCCCGCCAAGAAGCGTCCAGTTGTTGCGAATTGGCTCATGGGCTCCGTAAAGTGCCTCACAGACCAGATCGACCATTCTTCGGCGTTCGAAGCGCTCAAATGAAAAGCTCCGGTGCTCGCCAAACTGAGAAAAAGTCGCCAAAACAGCACGATCAACGCTCTTCACGAGCTCTTCGGTCATGTCCATAACGTCGGTATACGTCGCGTAGGCCTGATAGCTTTCCACCATCGTGAATTCGGGGTTGTGCCGCACACTCATCCCCTCGTTGCGAAAGTTGCGCCCTATCTCAAACACGCGATCAAAGCCACCGACCACTAGGCGCTTCAGATAAAGCTCCGGCGCAATGCGAAGAAATAAATCGACGTCCAGCGCGTTGTGG
>JANNCG010001004.1:0-6966 GCA_031386385.1 Myxococcales bacterium | reverse complement strand
GCGGTGACCGCGCGCGCAAGCCATTGGTTGAGCTGCGATTGACTTGGACAGCGCACAATGCGCTCAAGTTGCCCTTCGCTCATCCGGATCGCGCGTGCTCGAAGGATCGTCACGATCGCGTTGCCTATCCCGACTGTGTGTCCAGCACGTTCACCACCTCGGCGATAGACTCGCCAAGCGGGTCTCTCTTGCTGAGATACTTGAGCGGAAACGGCTGGGAAGAGATTTTTGTTCATGACAGCGATATGTGAGTCAGTCTGCAACGGGTGTGCCGCGCCTAGACGTGACACGAAGTTCAATATTTGCTGCAATTTGCGACGATTTATGACGATTCGCGACCCACCGGTGTGTCGCGCAAATGCCAGACCCATCGAAATCGCTAGGCGATCACCATCGAAATTTCGCGGTGTAGATACAATACCCCGGAGATGTTCTGCGCCCCTCACGCTCACGCCAGTTCGGGATAGACCGAGAGGTCGTACTCGTACGGTTTGCTCCCATCTGCGTTGGTCCACGGAAACCCACGGTTGGTGAATTTGCTTGGACAGAGTCAAGTGAAAGTACTTACTTTCTACGAACATAAGACAATGGCCCGGTGCTCACCTCGTAGAGGCTCTGCAAGATCGGTTTTATTTCAGCTTCAAAGCGCACGCGCTGAAGCTGGCGGCGACATTGAATCTGCGTCCGAGCGATTGGACACCGATCGATGACGGATCCCAGCAAAAACACAGCCACGGTCGCCACCATTGACCGCAAGGCGCTGAGCGCATGGCGAGATGTTTCCCGCGCGCAGTGGCTGGATGCCAGGTGGCAGCTCGAGAACCTCGTTCGCACGCCAGAAGCACTTGAGTCTCTGCTGGGGATCTCGCCGTCCGAGCGCGAGACGATCCACGATCAGTCCAAGCGTTTTCGCTGGGCCATCTCGCCATATTACTTCTCACTTATAGATCCGAGCGACCCCAACGACCCCATTCGACGGATGATCGTTCCGAGCTCGGAAGAGGATCTGTCGGTCGGGCTTGAGGACCCTCTCGGCGAGAAGGTCGATCAAGTGGCCCCGGGCCTCACGCATCGGTACCCCGATCGGGTGCTCCTTGTGGTCACGTCATTTTGCTCAAGCTACTGCCGGTTTTGTATCCGCAAGCGCAACTGGCGACACAGCGACGCCGCACGGACCCGTGCAGAGGTCGACGAGGCTGTGGCGTACCTTCGAGCCCATGAAGAAGTGCGCGACGTGCTGATCTCTGGCGGCGATCCGCTGACGCTCCCGCTAGAGCAGCTCGAGTACATTCTCTCGTCGGTTCGCACAGTGCCACACATCGAGTTCGTGCGCATTGGTTCGCGCGAGCCGGTGATGCTCCCGATGCGCGTGGACGACGCCTTGTGCCGAGTGCTTGATCGGCATGGACCGCTGTGGATCAACACGCACTTCAATCACCCGCGAGAGCTCACAGAAGAGGCCGCCGTTGCGACCGAGCGCCTCGCAAGGCTAGGGATTCCACTGGGAAACCAAACGGTCTTGCTCGCAGGTGTCAACGACGATCCAGCCACAATGAAGGCGCTGATGCACGGGCTGCTGAAGATTCGAGTGCGTCCCTATTACCTCTATCAGGCAGACCCCGTCATCGGTGCCAGTCACCTCAGGACCAGCGTGTGGAAGGGCGTCGAGATCATTGAGTCGCTCCGAGGGCACACCACGGGGCTCGCGGTTCCGACGTTCGTCGTGGACGCTCCGGGCGGCGGGGGCAAAATCCCCCTAGGCCCCGAATACCTGGTGCAACGCAGCGAAGGGCAAGTGATCCTACGCAACTACGAAGGCGAGACGTTTGTGTATCCCGACGTCGGTCCCGCGAGGGTCGAGACTGGGGAGCCGCGACCACGCCGCTCGTTGCCGCTCGCTCCGGCATATTCGGTTCTGCCAGCACAGCCCCCAAACGAGGGGGAGTGAGCAAATGAACGGATCGCTTGATATCGGCATCACGTGCACCCTCGCCGATGAAGTCGCGATGCGACCGGGGTGGGCCCCGGACGCCCCCGATGCCTTGGCTGAGTACGACTCTCGCTCGACGGTCACCGCGATCCAACGCGCGCTTGAGGGAGCAGGGCACCGAGCGAGATTTTTGGGCGACGGGCCCCCGCTCATTGCGGCGATCTCGCGCGAGCGGCCCTCGCTGGTTTTCAACATTGCTGAGGGCGTCGGTGGACGGGGGCGAGAGACGCACGTCCCAGCGCTGCTCGAGATGCTTGAGATACCCTATACGCACTCGGACCCCGTTGCTCTCGCCCTTTCGCACGACAAGGGTATTGCCAAGCGAATCGTGCGCTCTTTCGGTCTTCGTACCCCAGAGTTTGCCGTGATTGAGCGGCTAGAGGATCTCTCGTCGCTCAAGATGGATTTTCCGCTCATGGCCAAGCCACTCAATGAGGGCTCGAGCATGGGAATCAACGCAGACGGGCGCGTCACAGATCGCGCGGCCCTTGAGCGAGTGGTGCGCCGATTGCTGGATGTCTACCGTGAGCCCGTGCTGATTGAAGAGTTCTGTCCCGGCCAAGAGTGCTCCGTGGCGATCCTCGGAACGGGGTCAAACGCGAGGGTCCTGGGCACGAGCACGATCACGCCGCGCACTGTGGCAAACGAGCAATTCGTGTACAGCCGCGCGCTAAAAGAGCTGAAAGAATGGCGCGAGCATGTTGAGATCGCGTGCCCGCCTCGCTGCGAGCCCGAGGTGCAACGGAGTGTAGAAACCCTCGCCCTTGCGAGCTACCGTGCCATCGGCTGTCGCGACGTGGGCCGTGTGGATGTCCGCATAGACGCTCGGGGCGAGGCGTCTTTTATTGAGCTTAATCCGCTGCCTGGAATCGCCCCTGGCTACAGCGACCTGTGCATCATCGCTTCGGGCATGGGGCTCGACTACGACACGGTGATCAACACGATTGTTGACCTCGCGCGTGCGCGCTATGGAATCTGAGCTACGGGGTCTCACTTGGGATCGCGAGGATGTCTTTCGGCTCAAGCACATGCTTCGCCGCACCCCTCTTGGCGACCGAGAGCATCGCACGTCCGAGCTCAACGTTGGTCATCACTTGGTTGGGCGCGATCGCCTTTGCCACCGGGTACAGGACGCCCATTGTGGCGTACAGCGCGCGGTACCAGCCGGTCTTCGAGACCACACCATGCAGCGGCCGGATGATCCCAGGTCGGAGCATGTAAGCGCCCTTGAAGGGGAGCTTGAGCAGCGCGTTTTCCGTTGCGCCCTTGACTCGCGCCCACATAGAGAAGCCCTTCTCGGTGCTGTCGGTTCCAACGCCGGAGACGTAGAGAAAGTTCATGCCTGGGCTTCGGATCGCCAGCGTGTTTGCGACCGAGAGAGTGAGCTCGTAAGTGATCTTACGGTACTGCTCCTCGCTCATGCCCGCAGCGGAGACCCCGAGGCAAAATAGGCACGCGTCGAAGCCCGCGAGTTCGCTCTCGATGGAGGACAAGTCGCTGGGATCTTTGAGTATTTTCTCACGTAATTTTGGGTTTGATTGGCCCGTCGCCGTACGCCCGATGGCGAGCACTTCGGTCACCTCAGGGTCGAGCAAACACTCGCGCAACGCGCCCTGTCCGATCATGCCAGTCGCGCCGAATAGGATGATTTTCACGCGCCAACTGTGACGACTAGCGCCCGCGGTCGCAAGTGAAGAACTGTGTATCACTCTCGGGCATGGGTGCCTGGAGATCGGTCGAGCGCGTGGCGACCGAGTGTCGCTCGTCAAAATCGCGGGCATAAATTCGGCTAGTCCAACTTGGTGCGGAGCGTTTGGTGACTTTTCACCACAAGCAGCTTGAACCAAAGCTCTCCCCTCCCTCACATGCCGCACCAAAGCGCCGTTACTTCGCTGCGCGCGACCGGATCCGACCCCGCGCGCTTCGGCGACGAAACACCCACGCAACCGCACCGAGGCCGCTGATCGCGAGCAACCCGCGTGGGCTGTTCGTACGACCCGTGGGTGATGCAGGAACACGACACGCACACGCGCCGTCTCCGGACACCAACCCACCGCTCGATGCACCACCGTCGATGGATCCATCCACGCGAGCACCATCCGTCGTAGCTCCGTCACGCACCGTGGCGTCCATGCTCGCAACGTCGCGCCCAGCGCCGCTGTCGAACATCATCATTCCGCTGTCGTCGGGTGATGACGCATCTGCGCCGCCGTCCGCGCCTGCGTCGCCCTGAGCGACCGGAACACACACGCCCACGCTACGATCGCAGATGGGTGTGGGTGCGCTGCAGTTGTCATTCGCCATCATACTAGGCATGTTGGGATCGATCCGAGCGCCGCCCATCTCGCGCATGTCCGCGTCGGGGACGCAGTCATTATCGCTGTCCAAATCCAGGTAATCAGGACGATCACCCGCGCCGGGCATCCCATCAGAGTTCGCTGGGTTCATGCCATCGGGGCCGCGCTCAACGGAGTCCGGAACTCCGTCTCCGTCGCTGTCGCGATCAAGGTATGCAGGGATCATGTCCATGTCCGCAGGCATGTTGCCCTCTTGCATCCGCTCGGTACGGGTTGGAATCCCGTCACCGTCGTCGTCGGGATCAAGATAGTCAGGGATGTTGTTCATCATCCCCTCGCCCATTGGGACCATCCCGTTGCTGTTGCGCGGGTTCATCGGGTCTGCGCCGAGCTCTTCGCGCGTCGGAACACCATCGCCGTCATCATCGGGATCAAGCGCGTCGATCATCCCGTCCATGTCCTAGTCACGGGGAGTGAAGTTGGGTCCAGGACCTACTTCGCGACCGTCGGTCAGCCCATCCATATCCGAATCGGGGTTCATCGGGTCGGTCCCGTTGCGAATCTCGATCAGGTTAGGCACTCCGTCGCCGTCTGAGTCGTCATCGCTGACGCAACGACCCAAGACCGCAGAGCAAATGGGCAGCATAACGTTTACGCAATTGGCGTTGATGTTCGCGTTAGGCATCATGGGATTCACTCGCGCTCCGCCGTTTTCACGCGGGTCGCTGTCGAGCACGCAGTCGTTGTCGCTGTCGGTGTCCAAAAAGTCTGGACGATCGCCCGCAGCGGCCATTCGATCGCTGTTGATGGGCATCACGCCGTCGGGCCCGCGCTCATCGGCGTCAAAATCTCCGTCACCGTCGCTGTCCAGATCCAAGTACGCAGGGATCATGTCACCGTCGCCGGCCGCCATACCTTCGAGTCGAACCTCGACGCTTGTTGGGATTCCGTCACCGTCGTCATCGGGGTCAATGTAGTCCGGCAGCGCGTTGGGCATGCCCTGTCCCGCCGGAACCATCGCGTTGCTGTTGCGCGGCATCAGCCCATTGGGACCCGCTTCGGTCTGGTCATCCACAGTGTCGTTGTCGCTGTCCAGATCCAAAAAGTCCGGTCGATCAGCGCCATCACTGTTGCGTGGCATTGCACCGTTGCCACCACGCTCAATCGCATCGGGGATCCCATCGCCGTCGCTGTCCAGGTCCAAGTACGCCGGAACGCCGTCCATATCCGGAGCCCCGCCCATCATCTCGAGCATGTTCTCGACCGAGGTTGGGATCCCATCTCCATCGTCGTCGGGATCAAGATAGTTCGGCAGCATATCGCTTGTACCTTGTCCTGCCGGGACCATCGCGTCGGTGTTGCGGGGGCTCATAAACCCTCCCGGCCCAAGCTCAACGCTGGTCAAAACGCCGTCGCCGTCATCGTCGGTGTCGTTGAAGTCCGGTCGCCCGTCCATGTCCGTATCACGCGGCATAAATCCTGGACCCGCGCCGGTCTCAACGCCGTCAGGAACCCCATCGCCGTCGGTGTCGGGGTTGTTTGGATTAGAGCCATTGCGCACCTCGATCATGTCCGGGATCCCGTCCATGTCCGAGTCCAAATCAGCGATACACTGACCTGTCGCCGCGCTGCAAACGGGGTTGGGTGCGGCGCAGTTGTTGTTGATGTTCATCGCCGGGATCGCAGGGTTCGTGCGCGCAGCGCCTGCTTCACGTGGGTCTCGATCGGGGACGCAGTCGTTGTCGCTGTCGAGGTCGAGAAAGTCCCGCGCCATGTCCACGTCGCTGTTGGCTGGGACCGCAGGCATCGCGCCGGCTTCGATCACGTCAAACACTGTGTCGCCGTCGCTGTCTCGGTCAAGCCATGCCGGGAGCATGTCCGCGTCGGGGTCTGGGCTCATCCCCGCAAGCGTCCGCTCGACACTCGTGGGAATCCCGTCACCGTCATCATCGGGATCAAGGTAGTCGGGGTTTATGTCCGAGGTGCCTTGACCCGCCGGGACCATAAGGTCAGAGTTTTGCGGCGCGGCACCGCCCCCGGCACCGAGCTCTGCCGAAGTGAGCAATCCGTCACCGTCATCGTCGGTGTCCAAGTAGTCCGGGACCATGTCCGTTGTGACGCCAGCCGCGGCCACACCGTCGCTATTTCGCGGGGCAAATTGCCCGCCAGGGCCGACTTCAGTGCGCGTCGGGACCCCATCGTTGTCATCGTCTGGGTCAAGCGCGTTTATGAGTGTGTCGCCGTCCGAGTTCACCGGCGCTGAGCGTGGCATCACGTTGTTGCGGTCCATGTCATTGGCGTCCACCGGGGCGAGCAGCCCATCGCCATCACCGTCCATCCCATCGATGCGACCGTCACGGTTCATATCCAGCGCGGCGGTGCCATTTTCGCCCACGTCAAAGATCCCGTCAGCGTCCGCGTCCAGATCGAGCTGGTTCGGAATCCCATCCCCGTCCGCGTCCACACGATCATCCACACCGTTCATGTTGGCATCGACAAATCCGGCGAAATCTACGTCACGAAAATCTGGGATCCCATCGCCATCGGTGTCCAGTGACGGGTCTCGCCCGTTGCCCTCGGCAACATCGGTGATCCCGTCGTTGTCATCGTCTGCGTCCGTGACATCTGGCGCCCCGTCCCCGTCGGTGTCCAAGTAGTCCGGGACCATGTCCGTTGTGA
>JANNCG010000978.1:0-2400 GCA_031386385.1 Myxococcales bacterium | reverse complement strand
CGGTTCTTGAAGAGCAAGAAGCGTTGGCGAAGGTAGACGCTGTGTTTCAGCGCGCATTTCACTCGCCAGTGTATAGAGGGGTGTACTTGGGACGCGACCTCACGCGAAGCGCACGGGGGGTGGAAGAGCTGTTTGACCCCCATGCCACGATCTCCGCTGATTCGTTGCCACCGGCAGTGACCGAGCTTTACCCACAAGAACAACGCAAAGAAATAGAGTCCTGGCGAGAGGTCCTCACGGACTATCACACGCTGAAGGGGTTGCTGAGCGGGCGACTTAAGAAGACCGGACGCTTGGTGCGTTTTCGTGGCGAAGAGGTGCCGCACAGCGCGCTTGAACCCTTGCTGCAACGGGTGGGTGTTGAAAAAACCGCCGCTGAGCAGAAGGTCGCCGATCGTGACCGCTATTTGCGTGGAATTCACCAGCAAATGGCCGTGACTGTCGGCAAAGGGTGGGCCGCCTATCACCGCAGCTTGGTCGCCCTCGTTCACTACGCCGAGCACACCGCGGCGGACATCGGTGATGTGGATGGATACCTGTCCAACGTGATCGCGATTGTGACCGCAGATGGGCATGTGTCCCAGAGCGAGATGCGACAGTTGCAGGTCGCCGCGCAGCAGGCCTTCGACGTGTTGGCGCGGTCGTTTCAGCAAGCACCCGAGGTGCTGGTTCCACCGCGGGTGTTAGAGAAGCTCTGCAAGGCGCTTAGCCTTCCGGCGACCAACCAGACGTGGGTCGAGCGGCTCGGAGCGTTCACTCTCAGTGCCCCGTACGTCGAGACGCTGGGTCAGTGGATCGCCCCAGCACAGACTTGGTTTCGCACGGTCGCCGTTGATTTTGCTGCGCTCGCAGATGCAGCCGTCGAGGAGCTGCTTGAGACCGAGACGATGCTCTACGAAGCCATGCAAAAACGCTCGTCTGAATCCCCAGAGGTGCCGGACGCCCCGGAGGCCGGTAAGGTGCCGAGCACGTATGTGACGATCCTGCCAGGACAAGAGCGTGAGCGACAGACCAAGCTTGGGCTCTGGGATCGCGTGATGATCTCAGACGGGTTGGTACCCGGCGCTCTTCGTGCCACCGTGGCGGTGGCCATGTTGGGCGGGCTGGCGCTGTTGGGTCGCGTCGCAGCGGATCATAAAGTCGTGGTATTTAACGGTCTCAATGCTCGTGTCACCGTGATCATCGGCGCGACAAGAGCAAACCTCGGTCCGCACCAGTCTGCGAGCATCTCTGTCGGGGGGCGTGAGCGAGTGACCGTTCGTACGGTGATTTCGCGGTATAACACCGAGACGCTTGTAGAGCAATTTGATGAGGATGTCTCAAACTCGCAAGCGACCTTTGTGTACAACATCGCGCGCGCAGCGCTCATGTACGAGCAGACGATTATCTATCGGACAAACTCTCGCGAGACTGAGCAACCAGAGCCGCACTTGTTAGCCAACCCGCGCTGGTTTCAAAACGACTCGAACGTGCGTTTTGCCCCCCCTCCCCAGACCGCCAGCGTCTCGCGGGGCGCGTCCTCGGCCACCCGCCGTGTTCTAAACGCCGCGACAAACGCGAGTCCCCGTGAGCAAGTTGCGTTGCTACCCAACCAAGCCGCACGCGAGGTGATGGTCCGCGCGCATCTGACGTTTGATGAGCCGGGTGGGGTGTTTTTTCAATGGCTCTCCACGGAAGCGACACCCACGGACGCGTTTGCGATCTTGTCTGCCCGCGCCGAACACGACACCTCGATGGCGCTGCAACGGGTGCTTGGTGGCGCTGCGACGGGAGCAGATAAGGGACGGCTCTGCGAGCAACACCGTCAACGGTTTGCGCGAACCCCCGATGCGGACGCGGCCTACCTCGTTGCCACGTGCATAGACGATCCCGAGCAGCAGCGTGCCGCGATCGAACGCGGCCGACAGCAGTATCCAGCGCACCCCTATTTCGCCTGGGGCGCGGGGTTTAGAGCGATCTCACGTGGGCAGTGGGCAGAGGCTCGACGCTCGCTCGAGATCGCGCGTGCCGAGGCGGACCTTCGCCCCAGCGCGACCCTGTTGCTCGCCCGCGTGATGCGTGTGCAGTGGGCGCAAGCGCGCTACTTAGCCGAGGGCCCTGTTGCGCTCGATTTTGCGCGGGCAGACATCGACTCGCTTGCGGGGGACTCTCAAGACTTACGCGACTTATTAAACGACGAGCACCCACAGCGCAACGAACGCATGACCGCCATCCAGCTGCTCGCTGCTGGAAACGGCGCTGACGCTGTCGCGCAGACTGTCGGGCGTACCCAGCGCAACGGGCTGCTCTTTCTGGCAGCGTGTTCGGACAACGCGCAGGACACGCTTGTGCAAGAGGCCATGGCCGAGATCGATCACGACCGGGTGGGGCCAACCTCAACCTGGATGGTCGCGGTGATGG
>JANNCG010000951.1:0-1912 GCA_031386385.1 Myxococcales bacterium | reverse complement strand
TGACACGTTCCGTCCGAACTCAAATCGCAAGTTTGGTCCCTGCGTGTAAAAGATTGTGCTCGCCAACTTTGGAACGCCATCGCCGTCACTATCGAACCCATGGAGTAAGCCAATGCTCGAATCAACTGCGAATCGCACCGGGTCTAACGGTCGCGATCGACTCACGCGACCGAGAAGGTCAATATCGGTGAGAAAACTCAGGGAGCGAGCCGTCCGCGTGCGAACTCGCAAAGCAAGAGTACTGGGTGCTTGCTCCGACGTTTCACTGACCACACAGGAAGACGCCACAACGTTTATGGCAACCCTCGATTGGCGGGCACTCACCATCCAGCGCCCAGGCTGTAGAGTGCGGCTTGGAGCGCAGGGTTGTTCGGTCGTTCGTTGTGATCGAATAACGACACTGGGATCCGCTGCGGCAAGCGCACACAAACGTGGCAGCGTGGGGTCGCCAACGAAGCGCAATGGGTACGCACGCAAGTCGGAGATCACTTGCTCAATCGACAGATGCATGTCGGGCGCGGCGTCGGACAGAGTACCCGCGTCCGATGGAATCGCGTCAGACCGGGTGTCACGTTGCTGCAATCTCACTGCGTTCAGCGAAACCACATCAACGCTGGACTCGAGTGCTTCTCGGGTCTCGCGGATTGGAAACGGTCGCGGACAGCCCGTAAGGAGAAAGACGCTGAATGTGATTCGTTTCATTGCAGCTCAACGCCAACGAGTGTAGTCGTCGATGAGCACCACGGCGGCGTGCGCGAACAGCTCGCCGTCGAGAGCGCGAGTCTTATGAGCAACGTGCGCAACGGTGAGTGAGATGGGTTGTCGATCACAGGGCGTAGTCTATCAGCATTGGAGAGACCTTCTCGATTGGACCAATTTGAAGCGAACTTTTCGACCGCTCAGTTGTCGCAAGCGAACCATCCCCGATACTCGACCAAGGGACCAACCGCAGCATGGCCAAACACTGCATCGCGCTTTCACCGATCGTCAAAACTCCCTTGGACCGAACGGTCGTTGTTGCCTGCGCTGACACGGTCCATTTTATCGGTGATAGCTCGCAAGCACCCAGCGAACTTCGCTTAGAAAATGCCGAAAAAACACTGGTATTTATGGTGCCTACGCCAGAGCTTAGCGCGGCCAACTGGTGCATTGAGATACCCGCGGCAAAACTGGTCAGTCCCTTTAAGAGTACAGAATGGACAATGGTTGTGAGTGGTCGCTCCAAGGCAACATCCAGCGTCGCTTACCGCCTCCCAGCCGACGAAGACCCTTGGGACGAGACCAGTCGCGTTGTCGGAACGCTTCGCACCCACAGCCTCTCGCACCTTCGGTTGGTAAACGTCCTCGCGCTCCCAACGCTCGCGACGGCGCTTGTTGCAACAGGATTGTTAATGACACAGTTTCGCAACCTGTCCCGTGGGCTCCGAGTGGTCGCACTGGTCGCCGTGTTGCCTGCGGTTCTCTGGCTCATACGACGCGCTGCGTTTGCGCTCGCGCCGCATCGCAGACGACCTTCGCTGCTCGCGAGTACCTGCGCGCTCGCGGGGTTGTCAGTGTCATTTATGGTGTTCGCCTCTGTTCAGTGGCGTTCCGTGACAAGCTATGTGTCCGATCCATTCAGCATCCGAGGGGCGTTTGCACAAGGCACCACGCAGCACTGGCTTAACTTCGAGTTGCGACGAATGGAGTGGGAATTTGCACAGCATCAGCACAAACTCATCCCTCGGCAAAGAGTCTCGCAATGTGAGCCGAGAGTTCATGGGTGGGTTCCGCTCGAGTCACGGGCGCTCGCGCTGTCGTGTGAGCATCGTTGGACCACTCTTGCACCCTCCGTTCGCGACGCATTGGGAGTTGCGGCAAACCCTCCGGGCCTCGCCCCCGAGTGTATACGACTATTAGGTGAGAGTTGTGG
>JANNCG010000901.1:0-4687 GCA_031386385.1 Myxococcales bacterium | reverse complement strand
AAGCCATCGCCGTTGATGTCTCCAGCGGCTGAGATCGCGTTGCCGAACTGCCCGCCAGCGATCGTTCCTCCGAGGAGGGGCCCCCCCACAGGCAATACCACAGCGCGGCCGTGATATACGCTCACGGTCCCTGCCATCACGCGTCCGCGATTCGTCCGAAGTGCTGCCCCGATAGCGACATCACCATAACCATCGTTGTTGACATCTCCTGCCATCGATACTGCGTTGCCGAATTGATCGCCCGCGTTCGATCCCTCATAGACGGTCGTACTGGCCATGCCAAGATCGCCCAAGACTTGTCCGTTCGCAGTGCCGAAATATATCGTCGCTTTCCCTGTGTCACTGCGCCCCATAAAATCGGCTGTCGGGGCGCCAAAGACGGCGTCACTCAAGCCATCTCCGTTTATATCTCCGCCACCACTGATTGCGCTGCCGAACTGATCGTCTGCTGCTTGACCGACGATGTTGCGAGTACGCGAAGAAATGATTCGGTCTGCGCGTCCTAGAAATATGCCAACCATGCCAACCTGACGCATCATCGCCTGAGTCGCAAACGGAGATGCGATCGCAAAGTCAGCGAATCCATCGCCGTCTGCATCTCCGAGGCTAGTCACTGCAGAGCCAAACCGATCGGCTGCGTCACCTCCGCCAAGAGGCCGCACGAGCATCGAAGAGAGTCCAGTAGGGCTTCCGAAATACAAACGCGCCGCCCCCGCAAGAGCTCGGATAGCTCCAGGCGCACCGGGCGACGCACCGGGCTCTCCAACGATGACATCGCCAAAACCATCTCCGTCCACATCTCCTGCCGCTGCTACCGAGGCGCCTAACAAATTGTTCGCTGCGCCGCCTTCAGCGCTGAAGTCTGGGTTAGCCGAAATGCCCATCATGCTTCCATGATACACAGTGACTCTTCCGTTGTCGGTGAGGCCGGGGCTGTCGGCTGTAGAGGCCCCGACGATCACATCATCAAAGCCATCTCCGTTGACGTCCATATGCGGATGCGTGCTGGTGTCGATCCCCGTCGAGTTATTGGTCGCGGGGACGTGAAAAAGCCAAGTTGGGCTGTAGGTCATGCTCGTGGCGGCTCCAACCGTCGTACGAAGCCGCCAAAACACAACGCTCCGTGGCGGTAACTCCGCCGACGGTCGCACTTCGATACCCACCACACGAAGGGACTCTATCTCCATGGTGCACGCACGATCACGACAAAGTTGCACCACCGCGCCGTCAGCCCCAAAGGGCAAGCGCCATCGCAAAGTGGGTCTACGCAAGGACACATCACCCAGAGAAAGCGGTCGGATTGGGCGAGGATAACTTCTCTCGGGTATGCACGCCACGCCGAGACGCTCGTAGCCCAGGATGCACGTCGGCGAACATGCTCCGGCGATACACCTCGGGGCGCCCGTTGCGACGTTGTTCGCCATCGGAGTGGGACATACCAGTCCGCAGCGACCACAGTTTTCGCGGGAGTTCTGCAAGTCGACACATCCCGCCATCCCACAATTGTCCTGTCCCACGGGACAAGCCCCCGAAGGCTCGTCCAGCGCGTCGCTTGGATTGTTGGCGACATCCGCTTGGTCAGTCGAGATGTCGGGGACATCCATGCCTGTGCCGGGAGTGTAACCGTCGGGCCGTGCCACCAGGACGGCGCAGCTCGCTTGAAGGCTGCAAACAATCGTTACAAAAGGGATATAGAGCTTCATTCCGATGTGAATAATATCTGCTTTTTTCGCCCAGCGCAGAGAATAGAGGCCCGGCGATAAACGCTGTTAGGCCCGCTCATTCTAAAGCGCAAACGCGCGCTCGAGATCAAAGACTCACGAGAGCGGCGCTGCTCACGGTGGTCTTACATGTGATTGCGGACGTAGTTGCTCCACTGATCTTGCAGTGTTGAGCCCGAGAGGTCTTCGCTGATGTTCATCCGCCCTTCGCCGCCGACAAGTGAGTACCCAGGAGGGCCAAAGTGGCAAACAAGATGGCGCACGTTTGCGCGCACCGCCGCGACGCCGGCAGAGTTTTGTACGCAGATGTCTCGAATCGCTGACACAACGCTCACGCAGTTGCGATCGTAGGCGTTGAGCCCATAGCGCTCGTTGGGCTGAAATCGGCTGCGAAAAGACTCATAATCGTAGGACGCTACCAGGTCCACTCCGCACTGAGTGCGGGCATCACGGACATAACCCGCGAGCTCTTCGTTGAGCAGATCCCAGCTCTCGCGCTGCGCGAAGGTCCAGTTGCCCGCGATGGGGTCCACGAGCCCGGCCCATGTCGGCGCGCTCTGCACCACGGGGGCGGCGGTTGGCGAAGTGCTTGTGGTGCTGCTCGACGCACCGCCAGAGACGTTGACCGAGGGTTGTGCGACTTCAACGCTTGTGGAGGGAGCTACCACCGAAGCGGAGGCCCCGCTGTTGGAACTGGCGAAGATACATCCCGATGAAGTGATGATCAGCGCGAGGATGGATGAGGACGAGATGAGAGAGCAAGGTTTCATGATGGGGCTTTCGTGTGGGAGAGGGCAAAACAGCAACTCAGGGTTGCAGGTTGTTGTGCGTGCCATCCTGACATCGGGGTAGGTGAGAAGTTTTCGAAAATACAAGCTGGACTGCGTTTTATTGACTGGGTCTCGGACGTGAGAAATCTTGCAAATTTGCACGTATACGGCGGCGGGTCACAGATTCTTCCTCGCAATCTGCGGTGTGCTGGGGAGTCGAAATAACGGGCTGCACGCTGCACGCTGCGTGTTGTGAAAAAATTTACAAGTTATACAAGCGGTGCGACATGTGGAAGATCGCTGGGAGTAAGTGAGCACGCAGCGAGAGGTTCGCAGTGAGCAGCGGGGCTTCGAAGGCGGGATAGATCTCGACGGATGCCACAGAGATCCCGAAGTGATTGTGTGCTCCCGTGCTTGTAAGAGGCACTGCGCGAGCTGGGTCGATGCCGAGCATGTCTCGCCCGTGGTACACGCTCGCACTTCCGGCTGCTGCCGGCATAGTGTGGGTGTGCCATGCGCCCACGACGATGTCTGCAAAGCCATCCCCGTCCACATCTCCCGCGCCGGCGACAGCCTGACCAAATTCGTCCTGCGCGGCAGTGCCATCAATCGTCAGAACCGCGCCCGGAGGCACACCATTCGCGCTGCCGTGATACACTCTCGCAAACCCAGCGCTTAGCGCGGGTCCTCGGTCAGCACCGGGGGCGCCGACGACGAGATCACCGTAACCATCACCGTTCACGTCTCGCGCACTCGCAACGGACCAGCCAAACACTTCGCTTGCAGATCCGGTGAGTGTTCGAGCGACCATCGGGGCGGCGATCAATAGGTTCATCCCCCCATGGTAGATGCGCACGTATCCAGTGGGTGCGCCTACTATGAGATCACTGTATCCATCGCCATTGACGTCACCGGCACCAGCCACTGAGTGACCGAAATGATCGTTGCTTGCTGTCCCAGTGAGCGTCAGGGGTGCAGCCACAATGATGCCGCCAGCACTGCCGCGAAAAATGCTCACTGTCCCCGCGTCCACGCGTCCGTCTGGGTCTGCATAGTTGGCGCCAACAGCTAGGTCACTGAAGCCATCACCATCCAGATCGCCGAGACTCGCCACGGACCAACCAAAGCGATCCTCTGCGACCCTACCCTCGATGAGTCCGCTTGCTATGTTTTCAACTCCCACCTCACTGCCGTGAAAAATTCGCACCGAACCGGCACCCGCTCCCGCTCGCACGTCGGCGTATGGCGCTCCCACCACAACGTCGCCGTATCCGTCACCGTTGACGTCGCCGGCGCTCGCGACTGAAACACCAAAACCTCCAGCGTTGGCAAATCCACCCAACTCAATTGCGGGGTTCATTGAAACACCCATCGCGTTGCCGTGATATAGGTACGCACGGTTTGCATCGGGCGCGCCAACGATGAGATCGCCGAAGCCATCGCCGTTCACGTCTCCCGCGGGAGCCACTGACGACCCGAACTGAGCGTCCGCCGCTAACCCTTCGAGGACGCGCGTGGGCATCGCCAAAATTCCGCCAGGCCGCCCAGGGTATACACTCACAGTCCCCGCGTTTATACGACCACCAGGATCGGCAAGCGCCGCTCCAACAACAACATCATCCAGGCCGTCGCCGTTCAGGTCGAGGTGTGGGTGCGAGCTGGAGTCAACGCAACCAGAGGCGTTCCGTGCAGGAACATGCAAAAGCCAAGTCGGGCTGTTGGTTCCGACCGGGTTTCCTGCCAGCGTTCCTCGGAGGCGCCAAAACACGACGCTTCGGATGGGTAGCGGAGCTCTAGGACGCGCAGATGTTCCGAGCACGCTGACGGTTTCGATGGGCATCCCGCACGCGCGATCAGCGCAGAGATCTAGCAACGCACCGTCCATTCCCTGAGGCAATTGCCAGCGAAATGTCGGGGTTGTTGAAGTTGCGTCGCCCAGCGACGTTGGAGAAATTTGTCGCGGATGCATCGTCGTCGGAGCAGCAGCGTCTCGGACGCCGATCATACAGAGCAACGGAGGAGGCACATCGGCACCCGAATCACGCATACCATCAAGGGGAGTGTCCGTCAGCGCTGCGTCGATGGACCCGTCGTTGTCGATTGCGGGGACATCTCGCGCATCATCTAGTGAACCGGTGTCAAACGCGTCGGCACTGAGCATTGCCGCTCCGTCTGAGTCGGCGGCCCCGCTGTCAT
>JANNCG010000883.1:0-4726 GCA_031386385.1 Myxococcales bacterium | reverse complement strand
AAACAACGCCCGCCCAATTTTACGCAAACCCACCATTGAAACGAAAACCTTTTGGCTACATCGGGACCCGCCACCAGACCATTGGCAGCGATATTCTGGCAGTTCTCGACGCGCTTACGATGCCGCGGGCGATGCTCGGTGACGTCCTGGTGGACGAACTCGAATCCGTTGTCGCGACCGAGTGGTACGACATCGACAAGCTGTTAGCCGTGCTCGACGCGCTGCAGTCTCGGGTGGGCGAGGTGGGTTTGCGTAAAATTGGGCGGGCGTTGTTTCGGCGCACACACCAAGAGGCGGTCCTCCGCACCGCGAAGTCAGCGAAGGACATCGTGACGGGAATCGACGGGATGTACAAGAGCGCGAACCGCGGTCGTGACATCGGCGGGTGGCGGGTGCTCAACTATGAGATCGGGTATGCACAGCTTGAGAAAACCACACCCCACCACTGTGCGCTTGAAGAGGGGATTCTCGATGCGGCGTTAACCGCTGTCGGTGCGCTGTCGTCCATCTCGCAATCAAGGTGTTTTCGCTCGGGCGCGGATCGCTGCATCTTTGAGATTCGAACGAGCAACAGAAACATTGGCTGGATGTAAGCCATTTTCGTACACGCATGGTGCTCGGGGTCTGGACGTGAGTGAGTGGTCTTTCAAAACTGTTAGTCAGTTTGCAAAAGCTCTGTGAGACACTCACGGCGCCGATGAAATTCACATCTCACTCACGTTTCACATTTTGCATCGTTGCTACCGTCGCTGCACTTTCGGGCTGTACAGGTGCCGCGACGCCGGACACCGAAGGCGGGACGGACGTTGTCTTGATCGCCGACCGCCAAGATCCCAGCGGTGATCGACCGACGAGCACTGACGCGATCGCGGACACCGGACCGACGCGCTGCGCGAACGTGGCAGACTGCGACGACGGGATCACCTGCACCGACGACGCCTGCGGGATGGACGGGATGTGTACGCACACCGCCGTGAACATGCGCTGCAATGACCTGAGATTTTGCAACGGAACAGAGACCTGCAGCACGGTCACTGGCTGCGCTCCTGGGAGCGCGCCAAGCTGCGACGATATGGATCCTACAACGGGGGATCGCTGTGACGAGGCTGTGAACGCGTGCCGTCACGACCCCACAGACATGGACGGCGACGGTGATCCGCCCGCGAGTGCTGGCGGTGGCGATTGCAACGACAACGACCCCACCGTCTCATCGCTCACTCGCGAAGTGTGCAACATGCGCGATGATAACTGCAACATGATGATCGATGAGGGCGCGCTCAACGCATGTGGTACTTGTGATCCGAGCTGCCGCGCGGTCTCAAGCGGCGGAGTGGGTGGACGACCGTTTAGCGACCCGGGGCGCCGAGGTGTTGAGTTTGACCCCATGGCGGGTGGGCTGCTGGTTCGGGCGGAGGCTAGGACGGGAGATTTCCTGTGGATTCCCAACACCAATGAGAGCACGCTGTCGAAGTGGAACGCGGCGACGGGGGTTGAGATAGGTCGCTATCGGGTGGGGATTCCCTCGGGAGAGTGTCGGTTTTCGTGCTGCTACACCGATCGCTGCAACATGGTGTCGCGTGTCGCGATTGACAGCTTCGGCGATGCGTATGTAGCGAGTCGCGCGTTTGCGATGCAGGGCTCCGTCACCAAGGTTGCTGCGGATGGACGCGATTGTGTCGACCGCAACATGAACGGCATGATTGATACGAGCACCGGGCCGATGGACATTCGGCCGTACGGTCAAGATGAGTGCGTGATCTGGACCGCCAACGCGGGTCCCGTGGGAGCCGTGCTTCGCGCGGTGGCGATTGACCGAGGCGACGTCGCGAATCCGGGCGGTTATGTATGGGCCGGAGGTTATAGCAGTCACGAGGTATATAAGCTTGATCCGTCGAATGGTCGATTGCTGGCTACGCTCAATGTCGGCGTAAATCCTTACGGAATGGTCGCGACGGCGAACGGGCGTATGTGGGTCTCGACGCTGGACTCCAACGCGATGGTGTACATTGATACCACCCGAATGCCTCCGACGGTGTCGGCGCCGATTCCGTTTCCGTTGGCGATGCGCGGCGGGTGTGGCAACGCGTATGGCGTGACCGCGGACGCGAATGGTCGTATCTGGATGGCTGGCTGGGGTTGTCGTGACGCGATAGGTTATGACCAAAACTTGGGCCAGTGGACGCGCGTCGACACGACGGCCCTAGCTGCGGGCACCGCCGGGCGCGGGATCACGCCTGGACCCGACGGAAATATCTACATGGCCGTCGCGGCTTCGGGCGACAACGACTCGCGTGTGGTGCGCTGGCGAGCCGATGACTTCGTGGGCAACGCGACGATCCCCGCGGCGCGGGTCACCCAGGTATTTGCACCGCATTTCAATGGTCCATCGGGACTGGGGTTTGATCGGCTCGGCAACATTTGGCTCGCACACTATGCCGCCGGAGCACCCCTTGTACGTTATGTCTTGATGACCGGCGTGAGCACAAATTTCACCGGCCCCAACCAGCCGTACACGTACAGTGATTTTACCGGCTCCGTGCGCCGGACGGTGATTGGGACCGGGACCTACACCGAAGAGTACGACACGGGCTGCGCCAACCCCACGGTCGCGCAGCTTGACTGGGATGCTGTCACTCCCGCAGGAACCTCACTCAACTTCAACGTCCAGACTGCCGACAACGCAGCGGGGTTGGGCGGAGCGACTTCTGTTCCGGTGGCTAGCGCGCCTATGAGCATGTCGCCCGTGGACGTAGGGATGGTGCTTGCAGCACGAATGCCCGCAGTCACCGCCCGGCGATTTGTGAGAGTGACCGTTATTTTTAACCCCACTGCAATGCCCATCAGCTCGCCCGTGTTGCGCCGTGTAGGTTTGGCGTGGCGCTGCCCCTACGTTGTCCCCGGCGGTTGATTCGCTGTCACACAGGTTGCTCGCGCTGGGGAGAATAACTGTGTGATACTCGCTTCTCATTCGGAGAAGCGCTGATGTCCTTTGCAAAATTGAGCTTGTTGATCTGTTCTGTTGGTTTAGCCGTCGGTTGTAGCGGCGGTGACAACGCGGGGGGTGATGGAGGAGACGCATCCAGCGACACTGGCGTGATCCAGGGCGACCGACCGCCGGTTGGGGACAGCCCAACGGTGGCCGACACAGGTCCGACGCGATGTGTCGCAGTGGCTGACTGCGATGATGGGATCTCTTGCACCGACGACGCATGTGGGATGGACGGACTTTGTACGCATGCGCCAGTGAACATGCGCTGCAACGACAACCGCAACTGCAACGGTCAAGAGACCTGCAGTGCCGTCACGGGGTGTGTAGCGGGGACTCCGTTGGCTTGCGACGACGCCAACCCCAACACATCAGATCGTTGTGATGAAGCGACCAATGCATGTCGCAATGATCCGACGGACCAAGACGCCGATGGAGATCCTCCCGTCGCTGCGGGCGGGCGTGACTGTGACGACAACGACCCCACCGTCTCATCGCTTGCGCGTGAGGTATGCAACATGCGCGATGATAACTGCAACATGATGGTGGACGAGGGCGCCAGCAACGCTTGTGGCAGCTGTGATCCGAGCTGTCGGCAGCAATCCAGCGGTGGAATGGGCGGGATGGGCTTCAACGAACCCGGTCGTCGCGGCGTTGAGTTTGACCCCATGGCGGGTGGACTTTTGGTCCGCGCGCAGTCACGCATGGGCGACTACCTCTGGATCGTGAACACCAACGAGAGCACCCTCTCGAAGTGGGACGCTGTGATGGCCGTTGAAATTGCGCGATACCGTGTCGGCGTCGCTGCAGGTGAGTGCCGAGGTCAGTGCTGTCACGTGGGTGGGTGCAATATGCCATCGCGAACGGTAGTCGACGGATTTGGCGACGCCTACGTGGCCAACCGTGCGTTCGCGATGCAGGGCACCATCACAAAGATCGCTGCGGACCGGCGCGATTGCGTGGACCGCAACGGAAACGGGATGATCGACACGAGCGCAAACGCCGCAGATGTGCGCCCGTTTGGCCAAGATGAATGTGTGTTGTGGACCTCGAATGTCGGTCGCGCAGATGCAGTCCTTCGTGCCATCGCGATTGACCGAGGCGATGCCGCAGCGCCGCAGGGATATCCCTGGGTCGGATCGTGCAACGCCGCTCCGTTTCAGATTTATAAGCTCGATCCTCGGACGGGAGCCGTGACCAACACCCTAAACGCGCCGGGTTGCTTGTACGGTGCTGTTGGGACCGCTGATGGGACTGTCTGGTTTCACCAGCCTGGTGCAGCCATTCACCCTGTAAATTCAGTGACCAATACCCTCGGTGCTCCCGTCGCAATCACGCCGCCTGGCGGATGCGCGAGCACGTATGGAATTACCGCAGACGCACGTGGTCGGATCTGGCTCTCCACTCCTGGGTGTACAGCAGTACCCGGATACAACCCGGCCACGCGGCAATGGACGCGTGCTGTGCTGGGCGCAGTCTCGGGGCTTGGGATCACAACAGACTCTTCCGGTGCACTCTGGACCGTGAACTACGCAAGTCCCTCTGCGGCGATGTGGACTTGGCCCGGTGACGCGTTTGTCGCGGGTGGAGATGTCCCCGCTGCGATGATTCGACGAATTGCTTTTCCGATGCCCGTCCCGATGAACCCTTCTGCAGTGGGTGCGGATCGTGGTGGCAACATTTGGTACACCACGTTTGATGGGCCACCGACGGCGTTGTATCGCTACGACCCGATGGCTA
>JANNCG010000869.1:0-13840 GCA_031386385.1 Myxococcales bacterium | reverse complement strand
GTATTTGAAGCCGTGTTGCGAGCCAGTGGAGAAACACTACGTCACCAAAAAGCTGCCAAGACCACAACTGTCCCTGGAGCCAAGGCGACCGCACAACAAGCGCTGGCACTTGTAGACGCAGGTCTCAACGCGGTCCCGTCTGCATGGGCCGAGGTCATTGAGCCTATTTTTCTTCGCGAGTTTGATCGTTAGCTAGCAGCTCGCGCGACTCCCTCCGTCGCAGTCAATTGCTGAGAAAACGCTAGCGATTGAGGATGTGCACAGCTTCGCCGATGGCAGCCTTCGCAGCCTCCATCACGCTCTCGCCCAATGTTGGATGCGCGTGAATGGTCAAGCCAATGTCTTCGACGTACGCGTCCATCTCTAACGCAAGAGCCGCCTCTGCGATCAGGCCGCTCGCGTCTGGACCCACGATATGCACGCCGATCACCTTGTGGTCCTTCTTGTCCTTGCCAACACGCTCAGTGATGACCTTCACAAACCCCTCGGTCTCAAGGACTGCCATCGCGCGACCGCTCGCTGCGAATGGAAACTTACCAATACTAATGTCCAGGCCCTTCTCCTTCGCCTCTCGCTCGCTCAAGCCCACATTTGCGATCTCGGGGTGCGTAAACGTTGCTGCGGGCATGGCACGCCAGTCGCGCGCGCTCTTGTGTCCTGCGATCACTTCGGCAGCAATTTCGCCCTCTTTTGAAGCTTTGTGAGCCAGGTATGGGGCGCCCGAGATGTCGCCGATCGCGTAGATCCCTTTGACGTTGGTCTTGCACTCTTCATCAATGATGACGTGCCCTTTGCGATCAAGTGTGACCCCCACTTTGTCCATCCCCAGATCGCCGCTGTTGGGTTTCATCCCAACTGCGACCAAGCAGACATCCGCGGGCAGCGCTTTGACACCTTCAGGTGTCTCAACGTTGACCAGCAGTGATCCATCGGGCTGCTTCACGGCGCTCTTTGCTTTGGTCCCGGTTAAGAACTTCACGCCCGTTTTGCCCATCGCGCGAGTGACAACCTGCACAATGTCAGCGTCCATCGTCGAGAGAACGCTGGGCATAAACTCAACGATTGTCACCTCAGAGCCAAGCTTGGCGTACACGCCACCAAGCTCCATCCCAATGATCCCGCCACCGATGATCACCAGACGCTTCGGGATGGGGTTGATACTGACGCCTTCTTTCGCCGTGATAATCTGCTTGCCATCAAACTCAAAGCCACCAATCGCAACGGGCGTCACTCCCGTGGCAATGATGATCCCCTTGGTGGCTTTCACCAACTGAGTGCCTTCACTGTTGGTGACCTCGAGCGTGTCTGCACTGACAAACTTCGCGTTGCCCATGAGCACTTCGGCCCCGTTGCCTTTGACCAACGTTTTGACACCACCGGTGAGCTTGGTGACAATGCTGTCTTTCCACTTCATCAGCTTGGTCGCGTCCACGCTGACGTTTGAGATGGTGATCCCCATGGTCTCTGCGTGCTTAGCCTTCTCGACAAAATTCGCCGCAGCGATGAGCGCCTTCGACGGAATGCATCCCCAGTTAAGGCACACACCTCCCATCGTCTCGCGCTCAATCACCAGCGTTCTTTGCTTCAACTGTGCCAATCGAATGGCGGCTACATAGCCACCAGGTCCACCACCGATAACAATTGCGTCGTACTCTTTCGCACTCATTAGAGACCTCCGAGAGAGCGCACCGTAATGCGCAGAAATACACCAAACACACTAAGCTTCATCGCGTTGCCGAGCCGCTTAGAAATAGCCGGGGCGTCCTTACCACAATTTCTACGAACGTTGGGGTCTTTTGCTCTCGGTGACAAGCTGACCACAGGCCGCTCCGATATCTCCGCCGCCCGAATATCGGCGCACCACCGGCACCCCAAGCCTCATCAACTCATCCACAAACCCGCGAAACTCTTGGTCCGTCGGGCGAGTGAACGGAGAGCCCTCAAAAGCGTTGTGCTCAACGAGTGACAATCGCACCGGAAGCTCTCGATCGGTCCCAACGCCAATCACTTCGGCCAGGGCTTGTGCGTCTTCGATGCTTGTGTTCACGCCCGCGAGCAGCGCAAAGCTCAGCATAATCCGCCGGCGATTCATGATTTGATAGACACGCGCTGCGTCCATCACCTCATCAAGCGAAAACTTCTTCTCAATCGGCATCAGTGATCGCCGAACATCCCGACGCGCGGTGGTCACGCTGATCGCCAAGCGCGCGCGTGATCTGCGCTCAGCGAGCGCGAGAATTCCACTGGCCCAGCCAGCGGTACAGACCGTGATCCCACGTGCATCAACAGCGAGCCCACACGGATGAGAAAACACATCAAGCGCTTGAATCACGTTGTCCAAATTGTGCAGCGGCTCGCCCATCCCTTGAAACACAATCCCGTGCACTCGGCCGAGCTTTTCTGCCTGAATCTCGCGCGCTACGTATCTGACCTGTTCGACAATCTCCCATGCATGCAGGTTGCGTCGAAGCCCCATGGTGCCCGTGGCACAAAAGGTACATCCCATCGCGCACCCCACCTGCGAAGAGACACACACCGAGAAGCGCCCCGTTTGATGCAACGGAATCCGCACCGTCTCAATCAACGAGCCGTCTTCAAGCCGAAACACGTACTTCACAAAGGGATCCACCGTGGACGCGATTCGCTCAACGAGCTCGAAGCTTCCCAATCCAATGGCGGCGAACAGCCCATCTCGAACCTTCGCACGAACATTGCGCACGTTCACCGGCAGTTGGTTGCCTCGCTGCATAAAGTGCGCAAGAAACTTTCGAGCCTCATCGATCGTTAACGCAAGCTCCGGCTCGTTGGCGTCCACCCAAGTGCACAGAGACTCGGGTGTAAATCCCTGCAATTTGATTGTCGGATAAGGTATACTCACGAAGCACTCACGAAACCCGCACGACGATCTTGCCAAAGTGCGAGCCGCTCGCCATGTACGCGAATGCTTCAGAAACTTGCGCCATCGCGAACACCTTCGCGTCCACCACCGGCTGCAGCTTCGAAGCCGTGATCGCCTGATTCATCTGCACAAAGTGCTCACGCGAGCCCACGATCACTCCCTGCAATCGCACGTCCTGCATCAACACCGGAATCAAGCTAATGGTCCCTGCCGGTCCAGCCAGCACACCAATCACGCACACTCGCCCTCCCATCTTCACCGTCCGCAAGCTCTGCTCCATCGTCCCTGCCCCTCCGACCTCAACGATGACATCGACACCGCGCCCACCAGTGGCCTCACGCGCAGGCTTAAACCAATCGGGAGTTTGCTTGTAGTTGATCACCACATCGGCCCCAAGCGCTCGCAATTTTGCAGCTTTTTCGTCGCTGCTCGTTGTGGCAATCACCCGCGCACCCAACAGCTTCGCAAACTGCAAAGCAAACACACTCACCCCACCAGAGCCCTGCACAAGGACCCACTGACCGGGAAGCGTTCCGCCGTGATCCGTGATGGCGCGCCAGGCGGTGACACCTGCGCATGGAAGGGTCGCCGCTTGCTCAAGGGTGAGATGATCAGCAACAGACACCAAGCCCTCTTGATGAAACACCCTGAACTCTGTGAGCATCCCATCCAATGGACCTCCGAGGGTACTGGTCGCGACCTTCTCGCGTGTGATCTCGCCACTGATCCATCCCTGCGCAAAGGTGCCCATCACACGATCGCCAACTTTGAAGCGAGTCACTGAAGCGCCAACAGCATCGACCACGCCAGCGCCATCAGAGCAGGGCACAAGTGGGAGCTTCTGTTTAGCGTTATACATCCCCTGAACCATCAGCAAATCGCGATAGTTTAGCGACGCAAACGCGACCTTGACGCGCACCTCATCAGGACCAACGGGCGGCACATCTCGCTCAACAACGGCAAGATTTTCAAGACCCCAACCATTTTGGATAACAACAGCTTTCATCACTAATCCAGCGCAGCATAGCGCCTTCGATCAATGATGTGTTTGCAAAGAAGCGTTGCCCCCAACGCCGCAACGAATCTAAACTCTAGTAGCCCATCAGGCCACAGCAGCGCGAGCACACGGGCATCAAGCCATCGGTCGAGATGCTCTTGCGAAAGCGGCCGAAGCGCTCGCTGTTCCACAGGGAGACAAGTGACTCGTCCTTCATGTTGCCCACCACATAATCGTGGTAGTCGCGACAAGGAGAAACGTTGCCGTTTGAGTCGACTTCGCAGATCTGATAGATGCTGACGCACTGGTCGTAGCCAAATCGCTCGCTGTGCTTGGTGTAGTACGTCACCAAATCATCGGGCTTGTGCAGATCTGGCATGATGTACACGGGCGTTGCGTTTGCAGGCATCCCGCGCTTTTTCAGCTCGATGAGCTGCTCTGACAACACCTTGTAGTCGAACTTGCTCCAGTCACCGATCCAACCGTACGGAAGCTGCATCTCTTCTTTGAAGCGATCACGAAAATCTTGGCCGTACGCGTTAGCGGTCTCCGTGTCGATCCACCACGAGAGGTAGAAAATGTGCGCGTCTGCGAGCCCCTTGAAGCGCTCATAGATGTTGACCAAATCGAAGTAGTTTTCTCGGTTAATCGTCGTGAGCGTCGCCACGATGGGGAGCTTCTGCCCTCGGCGCTTCTTCTCTTCTTGAAGCGCTTCGCAACCCGCGATCACTTCTTTGAAGTTGTCGAGGCTCTTCTTTTGTCCCGGACGTGCTGCGTTGTGAGTCTCTGCGTTGGACCCGTCCACGCTGATCTGGATGAGCGACATGGGTGCGGCCACCATGCGATCGGCATACTTGGCAACGTTGGTCCCGTTGGTCGCGATGGTCGGTGGCATGCCGAGGCGTGCACCTTCGTCCATCAAATCCATCAGGCCTTTGTAGAGCATGGGCTCACCGCCCCAGAAGTACAGAATCGGCGTGTGGCCGTTGGCCTTCAGCTCGCGAAAAGTCTCGATGTAGCGCTCGGGTGAGACTTGGTCGCGAATCAATTCGCCCATGTCTTTTTCAAGCAAATATCCGTTGTCTCCCCACTGACCGCACGTGTGGCAACGAAGGTTGCACAAGTCCGTGATGCGGATGGAGAGCTGACGGATCTTGTTCGCCTGACCGTTGTGGTGATTGGGATACAAGACGTTAAACAGCTGCTTCTCGGCCTGAAGCTTCACCATCGACTTCGTAAAGTCTGGGCGCTCGAGGATCTTGCTCGCAAGCTTTAGAATTGTATTTAACGGAACAGCACTTCGCTCCATGATTTCTCCAAACGTGTAAAATGAAAGGTGTCGTTTGTTGGGATCAGTCAACCGCTCGCTCTATTGAGCAAAAGCGCGATCCAACAGAAGGTCGGTTATATGGCACGGAAATCCCCCATCGGTCCACTGCCTGAAACACACTGAATGATAGAGAAACGGCAGTGACGGCGGGTGCGTTTATCCTTTCACAGCACAGTTTTTGATCGCAGTTGGCAGGCAAATCTCCCGCACAAGAATAGTAAACAACTGCGGTCTAACTGTAGCCAAATGGGTATTTGTTTGCTTAACATAGGGACAGAGCTTGTTACACTTCGAGTGAGGTTTTGAATGAGAATGCTTCGTTGGTGCGCAATAGTCGCTGCGGTTGGTGTCCTGACCGCAGCCTGTGCTGAAGATCCTGGAATCGTCGGAAGCGATCGACCACGACCGACCGGAGATACCGGGGTCATCGTGCCGGAGTTCGATGTTCCTAATCCGTTGCCTGGACAGGACGTCCCCAACGCACTCATTGATATTCCCAATCGACCCGCTGATACGGGCGTGACCATCCTTGATGGTGGGGGCATTTATGACGACGTGCCTGGAGCACGTGGCGATGGAGCCTGTGGCGATGCGGGCGGTGGAGTGTTTCGTCCACCTGGTTGTGTGGGTGCCGAGGTGTGCAACAACGGACTTGATGATAACTGCAACGGCCAAGCCGATGAGAACTGCACGTGTATTCCCGGCGCGGTACAGCGCTGCTTTCTCGGACCACCCGGTCGACGAGCGGTCGGTGCCTGTGTAGATGGTATGCAAACGTGCCAGGGTGCCGGCGAGTTCGGCAACTGGGGTCCCTGTGGCGGAGGGATCTCTCCACGCGCTGAAATCTGCGACAACCTCGACAACAACTGTGATGGCCGCGCAGACGAAGATCTCTGCTGCCGTCTCAACGGAACATGCCCTGGACCCACGGATATGCGCATTCCGAGCGGTGGCCCGTTTCGAAACTACACGCTCCGTGGCGCTGATTTTCTCCCCGGAGCAATGTCGTACCGATGGCGTGTCGTTGGCGGCCCCTGTGACCAGCTTTTGTTCGCAACAAGCCAGACGGTCACCTACTCACTGAACATGGGTCCCACGACAATGCTTGAGGTGACGAGCCCCAACCTGATCTTCCGACCCACGCTCTCTGGTGACTACACCGTCACGCTGACGATCACTCGTGCAGACGGTACAACACTGGTCTGTACGTTTATCATTCCCATCCGAGCGCCTGGATTTCGTGCTGAATTGTGTTGGAACACGACCGGCTCCGACGACGTCGATTTTTGGGTTCACCGCCCACGCAACAACGCCCCTTGGGTTGCCGCCGGCACCAACACCGGCGACAACTGTGCCTACAACAACTGCCGCAACAGCTTGTTTCGAGGCATCAACTGGAACTATGCAACCACACCCGGGACGGACTGTCGTGAGCCCGTGGCTGCAGGTTGCGCAAACCCACGCCTCGACATCGACAACATCGCAACCCGTGGTGTCCCCGAGAACATCAACATCGACAACCCCAACGCAGGCGACGACTTTCGCGTTGCTGTGAACTACTACGGTGGTCGCAACATGCCCGTGCAACCAATGGTCAACATCTACTGTGGCGGTGCTCTCAAATCCACGTTTGGTGGTGCTGACGCAGGTGGGATGCACTTCGGGGCAACAAACATCACGGGATTCGCAATGTCTGGAGCAAACTCAACGGGATCGCTCTGGCGTGTCGCAGACGTCGTGATGGCCAACGCAAACGACTGTACGGTGCACCAGCTGCACCAAAACGGTATGGCCGCTGGCTACTGTGTCGCGACAAACGGCGACCGTACTTACAACGGATCCTGCTCGCGGTAAGCGCCGAGGGCGCTGTTGAGAAGTTGTCATTTGGCGAGCAAATTTAGAACACTTCTCTCTCTCAGCGCGCTCTGTACTCTGGCTCTGTCCGGAGCGCTTCGGTGCTCTGAGCCACTGCCTTCGCCTTCGCTCATCGCGGGTCTGCGTATCTTAGCCCTGCGTGGGATGCCGACCGCAAGCAGTCCAACACGCATTGAAGCGATCGTAGCGCAACACAACGGATGGTCGCCGCACCCAGACGACGCGGGACGGACGCCTCGAGTGGACTGGTTTTTATGCGACGCCCGCTTGAGCAATGATGCCACTGCCTGCGTCCAATCATCTGCTAATTTGCAGTGGATTGGCGAAGGCAGCTCCGTCGAAGTGTCCAACGAGTGGCTCTCGACGACAACATCCCGCGTGTTGTTTGCGACCTACTGCTATGGGCAACGAGCAGCATGGTTGACTCAGCGCAGCTCTCTTGGCTGTCCCGACGAAGCCAGCAGACCGTATGCGCAAACCGAAGGGGTCGTGGCTTTCAAAGTGTTGCAGCGAGCCGTCCCCAACAGCGTCCCCAATCAAAACCCCGAGATGGCTCGGATCCTTATCAACAACGAATCAAGCGCAAATCTCCAATGGAATCTCGCTCGTTGTGTTGCTCAAAATCCCTCCGAGTGTCCCTCCGTCTCAGTCGTTGTGGTCCCCGCAGCCAACGCCGCAGAGTCCATCACAGACTCAACCCGCGAAGTTCTTACCGTGAGTTTTTATGCGCTCAGTGGTCGCTTTGACCGACCCCGCGCGGTCGCCAATGCGACGGCCCCAAACGGCGAAGACCAAGCATTGAGTGCTCGGTGGACAGCCTCCTCAAATGCAGAAACCACTGGATTAGCAGTGGTTCTACGTGATGATCGCGGGGGTGTTAGCGTGTTGTTTGGTGAGCTTGTCGTGCGTTAAGCCGACTTACCAACAACAACCCCTACGTTATTGGCAGCGGGCGTCGATGCACTGCTGACCCATCGTGCAGTCGACTGAGCGACGACACTGTGGTGACACTTCGCTGGGGAAGCGACAGATGGCCGTTGCTTGTTCACAGAGTGACGTTGTTCCGTCGACGGCTTGGCACTCGGCGAGCATTCGGGTCCGAGCACAAGAGATACGGCAGACACCATCAATGCACACTGAGTTTCCGCTGCATGCGTTGGTAGGACAAAACGGAACTGGGCGACGATCGTCCACTCGGCATGCGCCCTGGTCACAGAAGCGACCAGCGCCACAAACAACGTCATTCATACAGGGTGTGGTGCAAACACCCGACGAGCAAACTTGGCCTTCAGCACAGCGACCACCGCAGTCAACACCGCCACCACTGCTGGGCGTGTTCTCACAACGACCCGCGTTGCAGGTCTGACCGGTTGGGCACGGAGAGGCCATTGAGCAGCGACCCACGCAGCGACCATCAACACAGTCCTGACCAGCGCTACACTGAAAGTTGAACTGACAGACCTGTGCCGGTGCACGACAACGTCCGCCAACACAAGTGTCGGTACCCATGCACTGAGCGTTGGTCGTACAACCGCCACCGGCTTCACAGCGACGTGTGGTTGGATTGCAGACCAAACCTGCTCCCTGAGCCGCGCAGTCGTTGTTGTTGGCGCAGCCCGGAACACAAGTCCGTCGCTCATCACAGTACGACCCCGAGGGACACTCGGCCGTTGTCATGCAAGTGCGCACGGCGGGGATACACATACCAAATGTGCGATCACACTCGTCACCAGCGGGACACTCGGCGTTGGACATACAGCCTGGACGGTTGACGCCTGAATCCGAAGTTGTTCCACTGTCGGGTCGGAACATGCCGCCGCCATGACCATCTGGCCCCCAAACTGGACAGCCAGCAAGTACGAAGGTCAAAGCTGAAAAAACACTGAATTGAGAGAGAGTGGCGAACCTAGTCATGGCGAAAGCCTCCGCGGTTCGGGCGAATGGTTCGACCGGCCGTGATCAAGTACACTAGCAGGGGTTGTGCCGACGATTGAAAGAGTTTGGTAAACAGCAGAAATTGTTGAATTTACTATATAATTTGGCATTTGTGTCGTTGCCTTGACCGTGAACAGTTATTCACGCAGGGTGTGAACCACTTCAATCTTTTTTCACAGTCCCGAAACAGGGAGGGCTTGTCGACGAATTTGTCGACATTGCTCGTGCAATCCCTGCACAGACCTTGTTCAATAGGTCGGTTTTTCTAACGATGACTCAATCAGGCAACCCCAACGAGACCGCTCCGCCCGCACAGACCGCTGTTCAGGCGCCCACGCTCTCTACTCCACCTCGGGCGTCTGATGCGTCAGGGTTAAAACCAACACGCACAGGTCAAAGCGACATCAGCGCATTGGATCCCAATCGATCTTACCGACCCTGGACTATCCGTCGCCCGAATGGGACCCGAGGAATGGTCCCGAACAACGCCGAACTTCGCGCATGGATTGAACAAGGACGCATCGCTGGTGAGGACGAGCTGTCGCCGGATGGTCAACAGTGGACGTTGTTTTCGACTCTCAACGACCTTGAATTATTCATCTCCCAAGCCCCTCCACCACGCGCCCGTCGCAACTCTCAGATGTCGATGCCTGCGGTCCGACTCAATGAAGACGCAGTAAAAACCCCCAGCATCAATACCCTTGGATCGATTCCGCCCGCACCAAGAGTGCCTTCGATGGGTAACACTTCGGTCCCTCCGCCGCCGGGGCATCGTCCTTCTGTTCCTCCTCCGGCGCACACAAGCGCAACCCCTACGGGAGCGTTTACGGCTCCAGGGACGCCGCGACCTCCATCGCTGTCCCCTCTTGCTCCGTCACGAACGACCGGATCTTTTCCAGCGTATCAAGCGCCCGCACAACCTGCCGCTTCGACTCCGGTGCCAGCCAATGCGTTGTTTGGCGCGACAACCGTCGCCGCGTCGAGCACAACCTCAGCAACAGCCGCAACGTTCTCGGGTCGGTCGCCGTCCATTCGTCCACCGGGTGCGACCTCAGTTCCGCCCCCACCGTCAAATGATTCAGTACCTCCTCAGCGTGTCACTCAGCGTGGTCTGCCAGTTTCACAGGCTTTGGCGAGCAGTGCTGCTGCGGTAACACCCTCAAAGGCCCCAAGTTCACTGGATAAACCACTGGCCACCGCAACCGCCAGTACTCCCCCCGGACCAAGCCTCACTGCAGAGATCAAAACGGCACCCTCGGTCCCACCTCCGACAGCTCAACCGACCGTCTCAGCAACGCCCACAACGACACCCTCCATAACACCCAGCGCGGCACCCCCCTCAAAATCAAAAGATCCGCTCAGCGACACTGGGATTCGCAAGTCTACTCCTGCGCTGTTTGGGTCCTCCGAGACGACCTCTGATTCGATCTCCATTCCCGCCCCGAGCCCTTCCAAGCGAGCAGGAATGTCGATCCCTCCGATCGCATCCGTCGTTGTCTCTGGCATTGACAGTGAGACGGTTGAGAGATCCAGCAATCGCACAACGGACCGACTTCCACTCGCGCCCGCTGCGCAGCCAGCTTCAGTGCGCAATCGCTTGACGATGGCACTCTCGGGGTTGGCTCTGATCACTTCCACCGTTGCGATTGTTCAATCCGCGCGCAACGCAACGAAGACGACAACGGCCATCACCGCAACGCAGTTGAGCTCAACCAGCGAAGGCACTCGCGCGTCCCTTGATCAACAAATCGAGCAACTCTCTGCGCTCATCGCCTCGCAGTCTACAAGCGCGACCCAGAGTGACCAACAACACTCGCTTGCCTCACTGCAAACACAACGTGCACGGTTTCTCGCGATGCGCGCTGAGCACTCTCGAGGGATCTCATCAGACCTTGAATTTCTCTCGCAAAACAAATCTGATGATGAGGCGATCTTGCTCCGCGCAGAGGCCCGTGTGCTGAACCGGCAAGCCGCCGTAGACGGCGCACGAGCCATGATGGACGCGCGAGCAAGCGCCGCGACTGTTCCTCCGGCTGATGCAGTGGGTCAGTGGGCATGGTCTCACGCGCTGGTGCACGCGGTGAATGGCGATCGAGACGGCGCGGCGACCTATCTTGAACGTGCACGTACAAGCGGCGCAAACACCGGCTATGTCGAAGGCATCACGGCGCGAGAGCAAGGCCAGTGGGTCCAGGCCCTCGCGGCGTTTGACCGAGCGTCTGAAAGCGCAGAAAACGTTGAGTTTTCACTGCTCGCCGCAGCACGAACTGCGCGCGCACAAGGACAGACGGCGGTCGCTCAAAGACACGCTCAGCGCGTTTTGCAAATGCACAGCACACACGACTCTGCGTTGTCTGTTCTTCAATCCATAGGGGCTGAACCAAGCGCGCCGACGGTCTCTCCGACCCCATCGGTCGGCGACGCCGGAGCGTTGTCCGAAGCCACTCCTGCACCTTCTGGAGTATCCGACGCAGGCTCCGCGGCTGATCAGTACAGTGCTCTCGTCGCAGAAGGTCAGCGTTGGATGCGCCGTGGAGAATACCCCAAAGCCCGCACCGCGTACCGTCAAGCCCTCGCGGTCCGAGCGGACGGGACTGAGGCTCGTTCGGGAGAAGCCTGGGTCAACCTTCGAATGGGAAGCTACCAAGCTTCATACGCTGCATTTCGTGAACTCTTCGCGGCCAACCGACGAGAGTTTGAGTTTCGAGCAGGCGTCGGGCTTTCACTCGAAAAACTCCAGCGAAATGATGAAGCCATTCGCGAACTCCGCAGCTATCTCGCGGTCGCTCCTTGGGGATTGCACTCAGACGAGGTGCGCCGTCGGCTCGCAGTGTTGACCGGGTCGACTGCAAACCGTTAGTCAGAGATCTCTCGCTCATTTGCGTGAATCATCGACAAATCGCGGCAATAACAGTATAGCGTCCAAGCGCAAGTTTGCGCTTTGAGTCGAAGCATTCATGGATGTTGTCTGCGATCAATGCCGCACTGAGTATGAGTTTGACGATGCGCTCGTGTCTGAGCGAGGCACGACCGTCAAATGCACCACGTGTGGACATCAATTTAGAATTTTTCGCCCCAAAACCGATGGGACTGTTTCTCGGCCTTGGATCCTCCGAAGGAGTGATGGCAAGACGGCAACATTTGACAGTTTAGCGGTCCTGCAGCGATGGATTGGCGAAGCAAAAGCGTCGCGTGGAGACCTGCTCTCGCGTGATGGCGTCGATTGGAAGCCACTCGGTTCGATCGCTGAGCTTGAGGGTTTTTTCACTCAAGCCGATGCGAAGTCCGCGAAGTCTGCGACCAAACCGGCCTTTGCTGGCGCGAGCACTTCACCCATTGGCCTTGCCGCAACTGTCCCCGCGAGCCATGCGCCCCCAACGCCCGTCGCGAGTTCAGCACAACCACCGCCACCACCACGGCGCGCAACAACACCCGGAATGCCGCCGGCACCTCCGCCTCCGCCTCCAAAATCTGCCGTGAACTCAGTGCCCCCAATGGGCGCCCCACCTCCGGCATCGCTTCCGAATATTCCCGCACCAACCGCCGCGCCTTCAGGTCTTCTCGGCGCACCGATTGCACCGCCAAACACCGATCGCTCAAGTGCAAAATTCTCGATGGGTGGGACCGAAAATGAGCTCACCACCGAGGCATACGATTTTGGTGGTGATGTCGGCACTGTCGACAAATGGGACGGTCAGGGTAAGGCCCCAAAAAGCAAGCCCGCAGTCGGTCCACCACCCATCTCAGCGCCACCTCCGCGAAACAAACCTGCTCAACCAGAAGCGCGACCACGGACGCAGTCCCTTGATGAAACCGTCGTCAAACCTAAAAGTCGAGGCGCAGGGCTCTTCATCGGCGCGGCCGTTTTAGCCGTCGTCGTCGGTGGCTCGGGAGCGTTGTTAAAATACGGAGCGTTCTCAACAAACCGAGCAACGCAAACCACCAACACGCCCCGCGATGCGGTCACAACGGCTATTGATTTTGCAGAAGAAACTGCACGGGCAGGCACCCGTGGCGGGTACGATGAAGCAAGAGAGCGACTCACGCTCTTGCTCATGCAACCACAGCAGCAAAATGACCCACGCTTACACGCTGCTCGTGGAGCCATTCTCGCGGCTCGAGGCGAAGCCATTCGTCAGCGTGCAGATGATGGTGAAGCCCGAGCACAAAGCAACCCCAGTGAGGCCGCAACGCTCAGAGCTGAGGCTGCGTTGCTGCGCGGCGGGGCATCCGCTGACCTTGAGCGCGCACGCTCTGATGGAGCGTTTGCTGAAGCCAATGCAACACAGGTCACAGCGGCCGATCGACCAAGATTTCTTGCTGCTCTCGGCGAGATTGCCCGAGTCGTTCGGGCCGATCTTCAAGCAGCCCGACGATATGCGACTGAAGCGCATGGGCTTGGTCTGAATGTTGATGTGTTAGATGGGTTAATTGCCCGCGACGCAGGCGAGATCGAAAACGCCCTCAGCGCCCTTCGTCGGGCAACTGCAGGCTCAAGTCCCGACGCACGTGCACGATTGGCGCTCGCGCGTTTGTACGCAAGCCGCGGTGATGCTGCGAGCGCGCACGAGCAATTGAGCACTCTCCTCCAAACGCGCTCAACGCATGACGAAGCGCAACCATTGATGCAGGCCATTGACGCGCATCTGGCCCCTTTCGTAGCTGCAGTGTCGAGCGACAGTGGCACGACGGTCGCACAGGTGAATCCGCTGCCCGAGATACATGACACGGGGGTGATGGTGACAGCCAACGCCAACACCAACACCTACACCAACTCCAACACCAACACCAACACCAACACGGG
>JANNCG010000868.1:0-11674 GCA_031386385.1 Myxococcales bacterium | reverse complement strand
TTTTGAGCCGCTCATCACTCAGAATACGACGGTTCCGACGGCACGAACTCGCACATTCACGACATCGCGAGATAACCAAACCGCAGTGAAAATTCTGGTCATGCAGGGCGAGAACGAGAAGGCCCAAGAGAACGAGCTTCTCGGAGAGTTTATTCTCGATGGACTTCGTCGTGCGCCTGCGGGTCAGGTGGAGATCGACGTGACGTTCGAGATCAACGCGGACGGCATCGTCGCAGTGCGTGCGATGGACCTTGAGACCAAGCGCGATCAGAGCATCACCGTGGCGGCGACATCAGGTTTGACCAAGGATGAGATTCGATCGATGGTCGAAGAAGGCAAACACTTCGCCGTCGAGCGCAAAGCGGGTGAAATGTTTGAGGCCCAGCGCCAAGAGGTTGAGACACTCATCGTTGAGGTAGAAAAGATGCTTGAACCCGTGCGAAAGGTCGTTGGGCAATCGGACTTCGGTCGCGAAGCACTCGACCGTGCCAAGGGGATTATCGCGAGCGCTCGGCAAGCCGCGTCGAAGAAAGACACAGCGATGCTGAAAGAGCAGTCAGATGCGCTGGCCCGAACTTTGAGAATGTTTAAAGGGGTTGTTGCCCGTACCTAACAGCAGCTGCGTCGGCAGTCCGATGAAATAGTCCATGAGCACAGGCCGTAAAAATTCAAACTCCACCCAGCCGGCAGTTTCTTTAGAAGAAGCAACTTCGGCCGTCGGTTTGACGAAGCCAAGTATTGGGCCCGCACGTTCGAACTCGACGAGTGAGTTGTCTGGTGACGAATTGTTTCCTCCGCGCCACGCAATTCCGCCGCTGAAAACGCCTTCCGTTGCCCGGACAAACGTCGGCGCTCGACGCGTCCTTCCATTTGGCGGAGCCGCTCCTCCGGCGCCAAGCATTCCACCGGCCAACGACTTTGACTCGTCAGAGCTCGACTTTGAATTTTCTGCGCCGATTGAGGCGTTTGCCACGCGCCAGATAGGTCGAGATGCAGACTCAGATGAGGGACCGTCGCTGCAGCTTGATGGCGACGACGAGGGCGCTGAGCCATCAGATCCAGTGGTCAATACCAAGTCTCCGTCGCTCACTCCAGGTGCGGAGATGGAGATGGAATTCTCCTCGCCACTACCAACGGAGAGTGATCTGCTCGACTTGGATTTTGCCGACATGGTTGGCAGCGAGCTTCCCCCCAATGAGGACGAGTCGGACGAACTCTTTCTCAGTCCCTCAGTGTCGGTTGCACCGCTATCGCACTACGCCAACATCTCGACGTCGCCTCCTAGCCGCAACGAACCATCAACGCCGTCGCCAAGCCCTCACCAGAGTCCGCTTGACCTTCCGTCGCTTGAACCCTCGCCTCCGTCGTTGTTGCCATCACAGCCCGCAGCAGCGTCTGCTACTGCACCCCCGCGGCAACCATCTAACAGCGGATTTAGCGCGCAGCGACAGGCGGAGCGGGTCGAGAGAGCGTGGAGTTTGATCGAGAACTCTCAGTTCGACGAGGCGCAGGATGTCATGGAGGTGCTTCGTGCTTCGGGACAGACAGACGAAGTTCGCTCGCTCCAACGTTCGCTTGATGAACGAATGCATGAGCACCGACTTGAGCTTCTCGGTGGGCCGTCGTCTGTGCTGACTGTTGTGATGGGCTCTGCGATGCTCCGGACAATGAACATCGACCCTCGAGCGGCGTTTGTGTTCTCGCTTGTGGATGGTGTTTCTTCTGTTGAAGACCTTTGTGTCATCGCAAATTTGCCCCCCACACAGACGGTGTTGTTTCTTGTCGATCTTGTCGAACGCGGTCTGCTTCGCTGATGGGACTACGTCGAGTTGCGGTGATCGCAGTCACGGCGCTTGGCACCCAGTGCGCAGAACAGCGAACAGCTGACGTCACCATTGATCATCCCGCCACACTCGTTGAACCGTTTGATTTGCCCGACGAGCCCGTCGACGTCGACAGCACCCTCGACGTCACGGTTGTCGACGGATCGCTCAGCGAGTGGACGGACCTCGGTCGCGCGGACCGGATTTGGGGAGAGGCAGGGCCGCCCGTTCCAATACCCGGCTGCCGCGCGAGTGACGGCTTTGATTGCACGGCAAACTACGAAGATCAGTGCGACCCTGCCTGTGAGCAAGATCAGTGTTGTGTGGGCCAGCAAGGGGCTTTTCGCTGTGTCGAACGGACTGAAGCTGGCCTGTGCCCCGTAGCGGATCTGCGGGTCGACACAGAGCGCATGCGAGTCACCGCCTCAGTGACCTGGTCATTCTTTACACCCAATCACTGCGCACTCGTTGAGCGGTGCATTCGCGCGCCTGGCTGGCGGAGGCTGCTAAGGTTCGAGTCAACAACCGCTAACATCGGCGCAACGGATCTTTTTCTTGGGATGCCATCGGCGCGTCGAGGATTTGAATTCTCGCTTTGCCACTCGCATTTTCATTTCACACAATACGAGAATTTCTCACTCCTAAGTCCGCAAGGGGATGTTCAAATCACAGGAAGAAAGCAAGGGTTTTGCATTCTAGACTCCATTCAATGGCCTTCGCGGATCGAAGCCAGGGGTAGTTATAGTTGTGAGAGGCAGGGGCTCTCGACTGGCTGGGCGGACGTGTACTCTGCGGGGCTCGATTGCCAATGGCTTGATGTCACGGACGTGCCGGCAGGACCGTACATTCTTCGCTCAGAGGTCAACCCCGACCACGTGCTTGCAGAGAGCAACTATGCAAACAACGTTGGTGATGTCAGCGTGATGATCCCACCCGATGAGAGTTTGCTCAGTCCGTTTCGTGATTGTGCCGCCCCAAGCTCATCGCTCGCGCGGCAGTGTGGTTGGCAGGACGCGGGTGGATTTGCGTGTGTTCCGGGCGCAGTGACGCGCGTGGCCTGCTCCAATATGTGTGGGCTAGGATCCTGTGCGGGCGACACGATTCTACGCGTTTGTCCGGGCGATCAGCCGTGCGCAGCGCGCGAATCTTTAGCAAGCAACGACGACTCTCTCTGCTCAGCAGCGGTCTGTAGCTCCGGGGGCGACTGCTGCTCCGACACGCAGGTTGTGTGCCCTCTCTCCGGTCGAATAAGAGTGTTGTGGGGAGCCCGAGATGTTCGAGTTGCTGCGCAGTGCGTTCCGTCGGTGAGATAAAGGTCGCCCAGACTGGGCACTTTTTCGGCCAGCTTGTGGACCTACCCTGGCTGAAACTGTCTCGTTCTCCTGCCAATCGGCTGGGCCCTGCGCTTGCAAGGACTCCACGCATTCGCCCTTGCTCAGTTGGCCTACCACCGACGGATATCACTGCCCATGAAGATTCACCGCACCTCGTTTGCCCTGTTGATTGTCGCTCTGGTCGCATCGGGATGCGCCACCGATGAAGCCGAGATGTCCGTCACGCCGCGTGGCGATGCAGGACGCGCCGACAGCGGGGCCCGCCCGGACGCAACCTCGGTGGCTCGGGAGCTCTGCAACAACGGCCTGGATGATGACAGCAACGGCCGTGTGGACGACGGGTGCACGTGCATGCCGGGCACAATGCAATCATGCTTTCAAGGAGCCCCCCCGCTCGCCGGACGAGGCGTCTGCGCCCGCGGAACACAACGGTGCGAAGGCAACGGCGAGTTCGGAGTCTGGGGCGGATGTCAGGGATCCGGCTCGCCGACCGCAGAACTGTGCGACGGCCTAGACAACGACTGTGACGGGACGGTGGACACGCCTGCCTGCCACTGCCGCGCCAATGAATCGCGTGTATGTTATACTGGACCAGCGGGCACCCAGGATCAAGGGATCTGTCACGGTGGAATGCAAACCTGCGTTGGCGAATCAATGACAGACTTTGGCCCCTGTGTCGGAGAGGTGCTCCCGGCAATGGAAGTGTGCATGGATCACATCGACAACGACTGCGACGGAATGGTGGATGAGGACTGCCCGCTCTGCCCGCCGGGGCAAGAGCCGATTTTTGACCTCGATGACACAGCGTATGGTCAAATGATCAGTATTTTTGCAGCAGATTCGTCTCGGTACCACGTACGCTGTGGGCCCCCCCGCTGCCCACCCGGGCAGGCTCAAATCACGGGCGGAATGGGGGACGCTTTTCTCGGCTGCTCTCCCATCCCCCCCTGCCGCATGGGCGAGACGCTAGACGTTGTGCAAAACGCGATGGGTACGGCTCTTCGCTGCCAGCGTTGCGCGTTTGTGATCGAATACAGCAAGTGCACGCCACACCATCAAAGGCATTGCGCTCCGCCCGTTGACGTCATGTGCGGTGGAGGTGAGATTCCGCGCTTCGATTTAGAAGGGCGACGTTGGCTATGTGCGCCCGTTGCCAATTGTGGCACTGTCGTTGACATCGACGGAATGATTATCCCAGGAGGGGCGCACGTTTGTATCCCTTGTGATGGTGGCGGCGGCGGTGGCGGCGAAGGTGGCGGCTGAGCACGGCGTGATCGAAAATTTGCTGAGTTAAACTTCGGTTTTCGTAGCACGTGGGCAACGGGTTCGTCATACTCGCGCGGGTGAGTGACGTGACACCAGAGAGTTCGACCGCAGAAAATCCTGTACAATCTCGCATGTTAATTGCCGCGCGCGCGGTGGGTCTACTGGGGCTTTTTGTGTCCGTCCTGTTGGCCTACGACTACGCACAACCCATCCATGCGTTGTGCGGTCCGGGCGGTGGTTGTGAAGCGGTTCGCCTGTGTTGGATGCGGATCGCGCCTTCGGTCTCGTTGCCGTGGGCGGGTATTCTGAGCTACTCGCTGGCCCTAGCGGCAATGCTCTCTCTGCCCGAAAGGCAAGGTCGACGGATCCTCCCGATCCTTGGGACCGCAGCCGCAGTAGCGGGTCTCTCTCTCATTATCATGCAGCGCGCGCTCTGCCATGACTGGTGCAAATTCTGTCTGGTTACGGACGGGTCTGCCATTGTGCTTGGTGGCCTGCTGTTTAGCTTGAAATTTTCCTATGTTCCGGCGTCGGTTTCGCAGCGTTGGTTTTTTGGCGGATCCGCGGCTCTTGCGGTGATTGTGGCGCTCTTTGTCGGCGTTGCCGATCCGCAATCGACTGGGGCGACGCAGGATCCCAACGCAGGCCCCGCCGCACAATACCTCGAGGTGCTTCCCGGCGTGATCGAGACCGAGCAACGCGCTGGGCTTGTTACCATCGTCGAGTTTGCGGACTTTGAGTGCCCCTACTGTCGTGAGCAGCACAACGTGTTATCTGCGGTTCTTCCAAGCTACGAGGGGCGCGTTCGACTCGTCCGCAAGCAACTGCCGCTTAGCATGCACACCCACGCAGAAGGCGCGTCGAAGATGGCGCTCTGTGCAGAAGAGCAACATCGGGGCGAACCGATGGCGAACGCGCTGTTTCGCGCGACGGTCGATGATCTGACCGTCGAGCATTTTACCGGTAGATTATCTGAGTTTTCTATCGAGCGAGGACCTTGGCTTGCCTGTATTGAGAACGAGCGCACCATGAGTCACATCCGCAGTGACCGCAACGCTGCGAGTGAGTCCGGGGTGACTGGACTCCCGACGATGTTCGTTGGGCACGAGCGCTTCGACGGCATGATCACCGAAGCGGCGATGCGCGCGAGTATCGAGCGAGCCTTACACCCAGAGCTGAGGCGCGCCGATGCTGGTCCGCCAGCGACTCGTTAGCGAGGGATGCCGAGGGGATCACTGCGAGAAGCCAGCAGGCCTATCCATCATCACTTACCAGCTATGGAAGAACGAAAAAAGTAACATTCGAGCTCAGCTCGAGTGAGACCGTTTGGCGGCGCACGGAGCCTCAAGCTCGCGTGTACAACCGAGACGCGTGTAGACTCTCGGACATGCAGTGGTTTGACTATCGTCTTCCGATTCGTCCCGCAACAGACCAAACTCCAGCGCTCCCATCAAGCGAACTGCATCGACAGATCTGGGAACGCTGGGCTCGGATTCACATGGGCAATCGGCTTCGGGGACGCGCCTACACGGGGATATTCTCTGGCGGATACATCGACTCGCAAGCTTCTGGTGGGTTCGCGGTTGGCAAGTGGAACCATAGCGATGGTGCCCTTTGGTTTAGGTTTCCTGACGGTGACGGACTGTTTACTTCCGCCGCCATGGCCAGCGCGCATTTCACCGAAGTGTCCGTCGCGACGCTGCTTGAAGACGACAACTTCAGCCGGACAATGAAGCACGTAGGCTGGCTCTTAGAGCCGCTGCGCGATGCCAGTACCGCCCTCAATAACTCGCTTACGCCGTTGATCGACCTTCGCGGCGTGCTCTATGTCATCGTGTCGCCATCGAGCACTGGCGCTGCACCGCAATTGCTCTCGGACGCAAGGCTTCCGAAGCTTGCTTTCAGTGAGCTAACGTCGGTTGAGCAGGGGGCGGTCATCGCAGCAGCGGACCAACATCGCTGCGCGTGTTTGCTTTGTGAGTACTATCGGCCACGAATTGCCAAGCTCGTCGAGAAGCGAGCGCTGAACACTGCTCGATCAGAGCAACTTTCGACGACCGCAAAACCTGCGAAGACCGCTCGCGCGAAGAAGTCCTAAGGGCTCGCAAAGATCGTTGTCTCTCGAGATGAGTGGGCGAGTCGCTCATCGTTTGAACCGACGACCGCCTGCACCAACCCATTTCACGAAGCCACACAGGAATCGAACCTGCCGACCGCAGCGAAAGGCTGCGTGTCCACCGGTTTTGAAGACCGGGCCCGTCACCAGCTCGGGGAGTGACTCCAACGAGAGTAAGGTACCTCAAATCCGTTCAGTTGTTGAGGAGAATATTTTCCTGCGATTTCAACGAGTACTGAACATTCGTAACTGTATTTTTGGAGCTGAACGCATGATGCTGTACACCGGATCAGTGATCAGGACCGCCGCCGGGCAGTCCACTCAGTCTACCAATCATTTTTCAGGAAAACATTCACCATGAACGCTACAAATACCACCGTTAGTGCACTGAACGCCAGCCGCGCCCGTCGAGTTCGCTTTCATCTCGCAGGGTTTGTTTTTACGTACAACCGCGACGCGCAAGAAGCTCGGGTACGGATCGAGATGTGGCGCGAAGATCCTGCAACGCACGAGCGTCACTGGATCACTGTCGCAACCACGGCACCTGATCGCGCGAGCGCCCGTCGTGTCGCAATGGCGTTGGTCGCGTGGGTACAGTGGTGTGACGTGGCACCCCGCAAAGACGTGCAGTCTCAGGCAGTGGCTGAGTCCTGGGCAATCCTTCAGCAGCGAATGGCCATGAAAAATCCGAAGGTGACCGGATCGATCACTGCCCGTCCAATGCTCCAACCTGTGCCCCCAAGCAACAGCGCTGAGTGCGCTTGTGAGTGAGAGAAAAGCTACTCGCCGCCGTGGCCGCCAAAAAGCAGAGCCAGCTGCGATTGACTGTGGCTGACCACGACACGCGACGGTCGCACCGCCCGGTTTCGTTCGGCGTGACCCCCAAGCTCGATCACCATTTGATCTTCTTGCTTCGCCGCAAGAAGCTGCGCAGGATGGTCTGCGAGAGCGTCCGCTGCTGACTCAAGCGCGAGCGTGGGAGTGTTGTTTTTTGCACTTAAATGCATGAGAACGACGTGATCGATCGACTTGGGAATTTCTTTCAAAAACGCGTGCGTCTGATCGTTTGACAGATGCCCCTTCGCTGATGAAACACGTCGCTTGAGCGCCCGTGGATACGGACCCTTCTCAAGCATCTCGATGTCATGATTGCTCTCAATCAATAGCGCATTTGTGTCGCGAATCAGCGCATGCAAACCCGCCGTTACTTCGCCTAAGTCCGTAGCGATGACCGCAGAGTGTTTTCCGTCGTGAATTTTTAGCGCGACCTGTGCGGCGTCATGCGGTAGCGGCGTCGGAGTGACGACAAATGGGCCCAACGCGAAGGGCTCACGAGGTGAATAGAGCTTCACGCCTTCCGCGCGCGTAAGACCTGTAGCTCGTGCCGTTGCGTCCGTGACAAACACAGGAATCCCAAATCTCGCCGCATAGTGTGCCGCATATCGACAATGATCCATGTGCGCGTGGGTGATCACCACCGCGTCCGGATGCGAATAACCCACCCCCAGCGAGCGGAGTCGAGCCGTCAAAACGACGGGATCAATTCCCGCGTCAACGAGCACCGCGAAGTGCTCAGTTTCGTAGAGTGAGGCGTTGCCACCGCTGCCAGAGGCTAAAATTCGAACACGCATTGATTTCTCCCGCATCATCGCACACCTTGCGAAGTGTGCTGGTCAGAGAATGTCGTGATCTTTCATCCGCAAATTTACAGACAAAAAAATCACTCCGTCGGATGAGTACGGTGATACTCACGGCTTCGGATCGTCGCGACCCGCGTGGCGTCTGACACCGACCAAGCTGGTCCGCTTCCGGCAACGTCGAGCGCAAACAAGTGTGAGTCGTACCAACCCGTCACATAGATCCTGGTGCCTGTAAGCGCTGCGACAATCCCGCTTCCGTGATCCATTGCGGGGACATCCACAGTATTCACAGTCCAGTCGCTCGTATCGACGATGCTCACCGAGCTGCCGCCGTAGTTCGCGCTCACGACATATCGTCCGTCGGCGGTGACATCAATGCTCTTAGGCCAGTGGCCAATTTCGATGTCATGAGTCGGCCGGTGCGTCTCGGTGTCGATGGCCAGCAGCCGCGACAGACTAAAGCAAGAGACGTAGAGGGTCCTTTGATCCGGAGAGAGCACCAAATGCCGTGGAATTCTGCAGACCGGATTCAATGTCTGCCGATGTCCCATCGTGGGTCCGTCGTAGACGTCAATGGTGTGGCTGTTAAAGTTTGAGATGTACAGCCGCCCCTGCGTTGTGATCGCCATCCCTCTTGGGTTGCGCCCGGCACGCAAGGTTCGGGTCACCGTCCCGTGAGCGACATCAATCTCGGTGACATCGTGACTACCCCAGTTGGCGGCAAACAGTCGGGTGCCATCTCTCGAAAGAACGAGCACTTTGGGGTGTGATCCCGCACGCACTTCACGCCGCACTCGGCGGGTGCGAAGGTCGATGAACTGCACCGTTCCACGAGTAAAATTAGAGACGAAAAGCGTTCGGCCATCGGGAGAGATAGCGCTCTCGACAACGATCCCAGGCACGTTGATTTGCCCCGTTCGCGCAAGCGTCTGAGGGTCGTATATGGTGATGTTTCCGACGTTTGAGTTTCCGTAGTTGGTCACGTACAACGATCTTCCGTCGGGTGAGATCGAGACGCCCTTGGGAAGTGAACCTGTCCGAACTCCACCGATGACGTCAAGCGCAGGAGGCGTTGCGTTCACGCTGAGCAGTGGAACCGTGACGATCGCCGCGACTGTCACAAACGTGCCGAGCAGAGCGATTCGGGGCGCGATTGAAGGGATGCGCATGCGTCTATCGATTGGCGTTGTTCGGATCTACAAATACAACTTCACCACCCGCGGTGCTCAACGCACGTCGCGCCGGCGCCGCCTCATGAAGCTCAAGCCGTTCAAGCACCGGAACGGCCAACGTCAACTGCCTCCGCGCCTCGAGCAAATCGCCGCGCTCTACCAAAAACATCCCGTAGCTCGCGCGCGCTCGTGCAAGCTCCATCGTCGCGCCGAGACCCTCGAGAAGCTCAAGGGCTTGGTTAAAAAAGCTATCCGCTGTTCGAGCCATATCTCCGGTGCTGTCAAACATGGTCGCCGCGAAGAGTTCTCCGAGGCTCCTCAAAGCGAGGGCTTCGTTTTCTTTCAGCCCCTGCGATCGAGCGATAGCGAGAGAGTTTTCAAGATGCAAGCGCGCCTGCTCAGGCTCTCCTTGAAGGCGCGCTAACGCCGCTCGATTGCGCAAAACAATGACCGTGACCCGTCGATCCGAGATCTCTTGGCCCACGCGCTCAGCCCGATCGAGATACGCCTTTGCGCTATCGACGTCGCCGCGAAATACCGCACTCTCGCCGAGATTTACCGATGCAAACGCAATCATTCGACGATCGCCCATGGTCTCAGCAAGCTCAAGAATGTCGCGCCACATAGTCTCTGCTTGCTCGACCTCGCCGCGTTCAAACGATAGCGCCGCCAGGACGTTGCGAGTCGCAAATTGCCCTTCAATGTCGCTGTGCTCCTCACGCAGCGCGAGCGCACGCTCAAAATGGGCGCGCGCCTGTCTAGGCTGCCCCCGAGCGAAGTGGACAAGCCCCAAGTTATGGGTGCTCAGAGCTTCTCCAAGGGGATCGTCAAGATGCCGCCGCATATCCAAGGCTTGTGAGCTGTGCGCGAGAGCCGAGTCAAAATCGCCTGAATAGTACGCGACCATTCCCAAGTCATCTTGGACCGCAGCGACCCCACGAGCATCTTCGCACGATTGAAAAAGCTCAAGGGCTCGCCAGAGGTATGTTTGGGCGAGGGTGAACTCTGCCCGGCTGCGGGCAAGTCGGCCTAAGCGACCGAGCGCCGCCGCCACTTTGCTTCGCGCACCATAGATATACGCGACGGTGAGCATCGACTGAAAGGACTCTTCTGCTTCTTGCATGCGGCCCAACAGCGTCAACACGACGCCTTTGTCGTGCAGTGCTTCGAGCCGCGCGGGTGCGTCAAATGGCGGCAGAAATTGCAGGGCTTTATCATACAGCTGCACAGCCTGCTTGCCACGATATCCGGCTCTCGCGACCCTCGCGGCCCGCAGGTATGCCCGTGCGGCGGCGTCGGTGAGTCCGGCCCGCTCAAGATGTCCGGCGATTGCGCGAGCCAGGTCGTCAGCCCGTGCTCCCGCAGCGAGCTCAAGCCACCCCGCGCACACGTCGTGACGGCGTCGTCGGAGCTCATCGGACTGCTCTTTGAGCAACACCTCGCGGAGCCCATTGGCAGCGAAGACGTACTCTCGCTCGTTTGCGAGCTCACTGTGCTCGATTGAGTTAATTAACTCAGCAGATGAAAGTCGACGGAGCGCTTCGTGTTCTCGAGCAGCAATGGTGTCCTCGCCGGTTGGGTCCGCCCCGCCCTCTTCGACCCGGGCCATCGCGGTGATCGCCCCTTCCCAAAACATCTCACCAACGACCGCCGCGCGCTGCAAGGTTGAGCGAGCTTCTTCGTCGAGGCGGCTCACGCGGACGCCCAGCAAATCTGCGCTCGAAATGGGGCCATTGGGCCCGAGTGCGTCCAGGTCTATGCTCCACGCATCGCTGTCAACGATGATCACGTTCGCTTCGATGAGCGCAAGAAGAAGCTCGCGCACCTTGCCGGGGGCACCTGCCGCTCGGGTGACAACCGCCTCAAGGAGCTCTTCAGGAACAACCGCTAGTCCCGGCAACCAGTGGTGGCACAAGATCTCACACGCGCTTGAGGACAAGGGCTCTGGCTCGATGATCACGCGGGCGCGGGCGGTCAACGGGGCGATGCGCTCGGGTGTCCCGGCGACGAGCAAAAGCACAGGCGATCTTGTTAATGTTGCGGCCATTTCGCGCAGGACTGCAATGGCGTCGTCCGATGCAAACTCTGCCCGATCGACAATCAACGCAATGGGAGACGCTTCACTGTCCAGCGAAAAAAATCGTCCCAGCGACACGCCAAGTTCTGCGGTGTCAGTGCCTGACCGCTCGCTGTCGTCTTTCGCAAATCCCGCAAGAACTAAAAGTCGTCGAGCATGATCTGCGCTCGGAACAGATTTGCGTGCAAAAACCTTCTGAGCCTCAACATTGACGTCTGATCGTGCGACCCCAGCAGACCGCGTTGC
>JANNCG010000849.1:0-1545 GCA_031386385.1 Myxococcales bacterium | reverse complement strand
TGGGAGTACCTGACCAACGTCGATGGCGTCGATCATGTCGCATTAGTTGCCGTCGAACCGCAGGCCAATTTGACCCTTGAGCGTGGTGTCGCTGTGGGTCGATTTATGCGCCTCAAAGACCATCCAGACGCCGCCGACGTCGCGATTACGGTGGTGGACTCAATGCAGGGCAAGGGATTGGGCACGATGATGTTGCGGTTGCTTGAGCAACACGCGCGAGTGCGCGGGATCAAGCGCTTTCACATGGAGGTGTTGCACAGCAACAAACCCATGCTCGCGGTGCTCAGGCACTTTGCAAACGTTGAGAGTGTTGAGAGTGATGGCGAGGTCGACACGCTCTCTATGCTTTTGTGATCGGTTAGGTGTTTGTCATCGCGGCTTGCAATAACTTGCGGGTGACTGTGGGGATGGGAAGTTGATCAAGCTCGTTGTGCATGACAAACATCTGCTTGCGCTCAGGTGTTGCGCTGGATTTGGCGAGCGTACAGACACAAACAACAAACTGCATCTTTCGGTGAGTGAGCACGTGTGTGACGGATCCGACAGTGTTTTGCCAGACAAAACCGTTTTTCTTCAGCGCCGCGCGCAGTTGTTTTTCTGTCGGCTCGCTTTGTTTGAGAGCGATAAGCGGGGGGACGAGCATGGACTTAAATCGGTCCTCGGTGTTGCTCGGTTCAATCAGCAAGAAGGCCCCCTTCGCATCGGTGACGATCACCGCGAGCCAGTGCTCTTCACGTGGGGGCTTCTTTCTCGCCAACACCGGAAACCGCTCTGGCTCACCCGTCGCCACCGCCGCACAGTGCGCTCGAATGGGGCACAAGAGGCACTGCGGGTTGCTGGGCAAACACAGCGTTGCGCCAAGCTCCATCAGCGCTTGATTGAGCCCTCCTGGATCGGGCCCTTGAGCGAGCTGCGAGGCCAGGGACCAGAGCACTTTTTTCTGAGCCGGTTCGCGAGGATTTTCACTCAAGGCGATCACGCGTGAGAGCACTCGCTCGACGTTTCCGTCCAGGATGGGCTCGCACTGACCGAAGGCAATGGAGGCGATGGCCCCTGCGGTGTACGCGCCCACTCCCGGCAGCCCCAGCAGCGCTTTGGGCTCGCGTGGAACCCTCCCCCCATGCTCCCTCATCACCTTCTGCGCCCCCGCGTGAAGCATCCGTGCCCGACGGTAGTACCCCAGCCCAGACCACTGAGTGAGCACCTCTTTCTCCGGCGCTTCGGCCAGCGCTTGCACCGTCGGAAAGCTCTTCAAAAAGCGCCCATAATACGGGACCACCGTGTCCACCCGTGTCTGCTGAAGCATGATCTCGCTGACCCAGATGGCGTACGGATCTGCTGAGTTTCTCCAGGGCAAATCGCGCTTGTGCTTTTGATAATGCGCCAACAACGATGCGCGCAGGGTCAACAAGTCTAAAGCACTCACCGCGGGGGTATACCACCAAGGGGCTCTGAAAATAGAGCGCGAAAAAGAAAGATCGCGCCTGCTTTTGGCGTATAGGTTTGGTGTATAGGTTTGGCGTATAGGATTCGCGGACACCGCAC
>JANNCG010000838.1:0-3734 GCA_031386385.1 Myxococcales bacterium | reverse complement strand
TGTTGCCCGTCAGGTAGCGAAGGATGGACCGGCCCACTTGAATCTGGTCGCTGTGCTTCAGCGGAACCGTGCGAATCAGCACGTCGTTGACGTACGTTCCGTTGGTGCTCTCAAGGTCCGAGATCTGCCAGCCTTGCCCCTCGCTGCTTCGGGGATCGGGCTCAATCCGAACGTGCTGCCGTGAGACGCTGTCTTCGTCAAGCTGCAGGTCACTTCGGGGCGAGCGCCCAATAATCAGCGGCGCACCCGTTAGTTCGATGCGTCGACCGATTTGAGCGCCATAGATCACGACCAAACAGGCTCCTTTAGGGCCCTCGGCGGTGGTGCGTTCTACTCGCATCACCATCGTGTGCTCGGGGCTAGTAGTGTCCGAGTCGCGTGTCACAAACAACAGGGTACTATAACCTAACGCTCTGCGAGAGAATAATTGTGGGGGCATGTCCGCCGTAAATTTGGGGCTCATGGAGGCTTGATGCACAAACGACACCCCGACAATCTGTGTTGGGAAGTTGCTCCTACCCTCTGACGTTGAGTATGGGCGGAGTTCACCACTCACGTCACGGGTCGCAATAATGCAGCGTCGAAACCTTCATGTCCTTGCTCTATCGAGCGCACTTATTGGCGCCGTCGCTGGCCTTGCGCTTGCCCGAAGGGTGGCCGATGCCCAGCGCAGGACGCCGTTTACGGTCCTCGCGCAGTCCACTGCGCATGCCTCGCCGCAGGTGGGGGTTGTCGGACCAAGCGCAGGCAGCCCTGCAGCGACGGCCCCGCCGGCCGGCAACGCGCCGTTAATTGATGGTGTCCTCGCGGGACTTGACCCCTCGCACACGCGCCGAGAGGGGGACCATTATGTGTCAGAATTGCCTGCAAATCGTCGGGCTGTTCTCACTCTGGACCCCGCGTGGCAGCGGGCGACAGCGCAGCTGGTGACGGGGCATTTGATTCCACGAGCGTCGGTGGTGGTGCTCGACACGGATACAGGGCGCGTGAGGGTGTATGTGTCCCAAGGTGAGGCTGGGGCCCCTGACTTAGCGCGCGATGCAGCACCTCCGGCAGCGTCGGTGTTTAAGATCGTGACGGCTGGTGCGCTTGTGGGCGCCGGACTCACCGTTGACACCTCGACGTGTTTCAGCGGCGGCTGGCACCGTGTGTCGCTCGCGAATCTTGAGCCGAGCACACGACGAGACACGGACTGTGTGACGCTTGGACAGGCGTTTGGCCGCAGTGCGAATACGGTATTTGCACGTCGAGCGGTTGAGCGCTTAACGCCCGCTGCGCTGCTGGCGGCGGCGCGGGGTTGGGGCTTTGGGGCGAGCGTTCCGTTTGATGCGGCGGTGACGGCGGGCAACATTGAGATACCAGAAGACCGCTTAGAGTTTGCACGCTCGGCGGCTGGATTTTGGCACAGCTATTTGTCGCCAGTTCATGGCGCGGTGATCGCACAAGGCGTCGCGCGTGGCGGAGAGCTGCAACGTCCATGGATCGTCGACCACGTCGTGGACGCGCAAAATCACGTGGTGCTTCAGCATGCGCCTCCAAGGGCGTGGCATCGAGCGGTGACTCCTGAGGTAGCCACGGCGCTCACGCGCATGATGAGCTTCTCTGTCTCTGAAGGGACCGCATCACGGGCCTTTCATGATCCCGCAGGGCGCCCCTTCTTACCCAACGTCGAGGTCGGCGGCAAAACCGGAACCCTCACCGCCACCAACCCCTACCGCGCCTACACCTGGTTTATCGGCAACGCCCACGACGCCACCACCCGAGTCTCATTCGCTGTCATGGTCGCCAACGAGCCCACTTGGCGCATCAAAGCCTCGACCCTCGCGCGACAAGTCCTGCAAATTATCTACCGAGGACGCTCGACGGACTAATCGCTATTCGCTGGCATCGCGAGCTCGGCACGAAGCCAGCTCGGCGCCTCGTTGCTGCCGGGTCGGTGGGTGAGCAGCTCGTGGGGTATAAACTTAGATTTATACGCCATCGAGGGGCAGGGCTTCACACGAAAGCCGAGATACACGTGCGGGAGCGCTTTTTGCTTTGCGATGAGCAGCTGGGTCAAGACGTTAAACACGCCCAGTGAGCGCTTCGCGAAGGAGGGGTCGTAGTAGCAGTAGATCGCGCTCCAAGCAGCGGGGGTGGCGTCGCAGAGACCCACGGCGATCAACTGCGGTCCATGCTCAGTGCGCAGCCAATAGCTGAGCTCACGCGCTGCGGGGTGCGGAAAAGCGAACTCGATCCCGTAGCCCTCGGCGTCGAGCACGGAGGGCTCCCAGCCACGCTCACGCTCTCTAAACTCGTGCCACTTTCGATACAGCGCGAGTCGACGCTCGTCGGTCTGCGGGGGTCCCATCATCACTTGGAGGTCTTTGTTTTGCTGCAGGACCCGCCGTTGCGACCGCGAGGCGACCCACTCGTTCACGAGCACGCGAATCCCGACGCACTCGTTGCAGTGGGCGCATCGGGGGCGAAAATAGCTTGGGCCAAAACGTCGCCAACCGCGGACGAGCATTGACTCGAGCTCGCTCGGATCCACATCCACCATGATCTTGAAATCAAGCGATGAGTCCCGGTCGGCGAGGTATCCGCAGTTTGGGCTGTGATGCACAAACGTACGAAGAAGCTTAGCCATGAGGTCGGTGTTTGCGGCGTTAGTCCAGAATGGTGATCACAGCGATGCGCTCGATCAACACCATCTGCACCGATTCGCCCGCCGAAATCTCAATCACCACCCGTGTACGACCATCGGACGATGGAACAAAATCAATCGGGATCCCCTCAAACGTACGCATGGTGCTGTTCGGATCTGGTCGTGCTTGCACATGCAAACGCACACGGGCTTTACGCGCCATGGCATCGGCTAGCTGCAGTTTGAGATCGCGAACAGGGTCACCCCGTTCTCCACCGGACATTTGTTTAACCTATCTTAAACATTACTCGGTTTCAAGAACTCGATTCAGGAAAATTGTGGAGCACTCATTCTAGCTGGAAATTCCCAATATCTTAGCCATCCAAGGCTCATCAAGGAGCAGTGACGGTCTAGGTCTTAGCACCAAGGGTTTCACTTCTGCAACCAGCTCTTCTGCCAGTGTTTTATCAGCAATGCTGCGCTTCTCAAGGCTCGTTGCAATAGCGAAAGGCACGCGATCAACGGCCATCACGCATGCAAACGCGTACACGGGCTCGAGCTTTTGGCGGAGCGCGACGGACTCTAAGATTCCGTGGCCAAACACGGTCAATTGGGCCTCGTTTGCGAGCAGGGCGTCTTCGAGGGGTTGCCGATTTTTCGCACAGAGCTCATCGGCGATCGTCTCTGCGCGATTGCGCTGACAGAGCACAAGAACTCCTCCCTCATCGAGCATCGCGAGGGCATCGTGCATGGGGCTACGGTTGGGCTCAGCGTTTTGTGTCATCCGCAAAACCTCTTCGTGTTGCCTCTGATGCAGCGCCCACTTCGCCCTGGGAAATCCCGCCCACACCAGCGCGTTCATCACGTCATGCCAGTGCCGCTCGCGGGTCCGTACGCAGTGCTTCTCGGTGATCAGCTGATCGTAGGGCGCGAGCTGAGAGTCCAGCGCGGGCTCTTTTTGCGGCGGAGTGAAGGTGACCTTCACCGTGTCCTCGTAAGCGCTGTGGTTGAGAGCTCGCACCCTACGACACGCTGGCTCGCTCACTCGCCACACACCACGATTGGCCACTGTGTGCAGAGCTAAACCAATGGGCGGCCTCGCTGCGAG
>JANNCG010000805.1:0-2650 GCA_031386385.1 Myxococcales bacterium | reverse complement strand
CTGACGAAGCTCAACCAGTTTATCTTTCACTTAAACCAACCGCAGTTAATCGAGACGCTGAAGCCGGACATGGATTCGGCACGCGCGTTTTTGCAACGACGGTGTTTTCTGAAAGACTCAGCGGTGACTGTTCTTGGCGCGCTTGTATGCGGCCAGCATCCCGGTGATCGTCTGGGGTTTTGCAGCCACGTGCATGGCTATGTGGACGCAGAGCAGCAAATCGCACAGGATAAACAAGACTTCATCGACAATGTGTTGCAGCTCATGGAGTCGAGTTTGGGCTACGTGCTTCGCAACATTCAAGTGGGAATCACCGTTGAGAACGGAGGGACCGCGCGCGCGCAATACCCCGAAGAGCTTCTGCGCGAGACGGTCAACAACGCGCTTGCACACCGCGACTACTCTGTGAACAAGCAGGTGATCATCGCGATCAAGCCGGGCGTGCATATCGCGATTCGCAACCCCGGAACATTTCGCCGGACGTTGATCATTGAGGGCGTGGAGGATTCGGTCTCGGTGCGCCGGATTTTGCCGGAGGCAAAACCACGCAACCCTAAGCTGGCGGATGTCCTGCGCGTATATCGCAAATGGGAGGGGCGTGGCATCGGCATGGCAACGCTGGTGAATCTCTGTTTAGAGAATCGTATCGACCTGCCGTATTACAGGATTTTCACCGAAGAAGTGTGTTTGTACTTGTGCGCGGGCAAGCTCTTAGACGAGCGGATGGAGCGGCTGTTTGAGTCCTTCGATCGCCACATCGAGAACAAGCTCGAAGGCCAGGCGCTGACCAGCGAGCAAGCGCTCGTGCTGAGCTACTTGATCAAATCCGAGTGGGCCAACGAGAAGCTCGGCTACACCATCTTGCTCACGCCGGACAACAATCACTTCGCCGCTTTGTTGGGCCTAGAGAAGGCCGGGCTGATCACCAAGCACTCGTTGAGCACCGCAGCGTATCCCATCTACATCGCAGACCGAGCGCTTGTTGTCCTCGATTATTTAAGTCAACTCAGGGCAATGTTTGGCGCAGCGTTTGACGCGCTTGATCCGACAGCGAAAGAAGCGCTGGGTGTCGTGTATCAGCACAATCATTTTAGCAAGGTCCAGCAGGTGAGCGCAAAACAGGTGAGCTATGCCCTGTGGTACGCGAAGGGTGGATCGCCAGGCGACATCAAGCAGTTCGACGCGTTTTATCGAAAGATTCGCAGTACGTTTAACAAGCTCGAGAAGGTCGGGTTTGTGAAGAAGCTTGCAGGCACGCGGGGGTATGTTCTTCGTGAGGACTTTGTGGCGACAGAGGTGTTTGCAAGTTAGTGGCGTTTGTGGCCGAGTGTCGGCCATTAATGCCACTGAGCAACGGCTCAGACAACGCGTGGCATCAGCGTGTCTTTCATCTCCGTTTGACCCAAAGGGTAATCGGTCACACAACGCGCGTGGCGACCGCTCGCTCAACACAACCTTCGTCGCAGAACAACACTGCGCTCTGCGGGCCGTCAATTTCGGACCAAACTGAACACCCGCAGGGGATAGTTTTGAGACTCTACAATGACGGTTTGCTCAACGCGCTGCTCAACCGCGCTAAAGTTAACCTCAACCCTTTGTTGGTCCTGAAAAAAGTCCCACACATCTTGCGGGATAAAATACTCGCCGCGCGCTTGCGGTACAACGCAGACAGCTTCGCGTTCGTCGCCGACCACGCTATAACTACGCAATTGAATCTGAATTTTACCCGTTGGCTTCGGGACCCATCGAATCGTCACTCCCTCGGGCGGTAATACCGCCAAGCGCCTCTCGCCGACCCTCTCGCCTGGCAGGGGAGGCGCTATCGGCACGATCGGCCCCACAAAGGTAGGGGGCAGTACACCTTGAACGAGCGTCGAGAACAGAAGTCTCGAAGGAGAGAACACTCGGAGCCGGACGCTGAGTGCCGTAGTTGGGCTGGCGCTCCCACTCCCAGAAAACCGACCAGGAAGAAAAGGATTCGCTAACAAGGCGAACTCACGCTCGTCGAACATCACCGATACACAAAGGCCGCTGTCAGGGATGACGCTGTTCGCCTCACTCGTACGGCCTTCACATTCGGTCGACAAACGTGACCACGGTGCGTTTGCGGCGTGTGCGAACTCTGTCGAGATGTTGAAGAGCGAGAATTGCGGGGGTTCTCCCGGCACGAGCTGATCTGAAAGGGTGCTGAGCGTCACATGGCGGGGCAGCACCGCGAGTGATGACGCATCGTGCACACCCGGACTTTGCCCGTCCACGCACACGCTTGCGCCTACGTCTTCGCCAGTGCACCGCATCGCGGACACCGCCTGCAACCCCGCGAGCAGGAGACAGTGAAAACGAGTAGGCTTTTTTCGAATCATGGCGACGGTCGATTTTGTAAAAACGATACTTGTCAAAAACTATTGGTCCCGAGGTTGCACGAGTGGCTGAAAGCTTGTGACGCACGTTTGCTCTATGTATCCCGGTTCGTTCATACGTGGGTACGCGTGAATATAATACAAATTATCTCCGATCAAATTGGGCTCACGAAGGATGCCACCTGGGATGAGCTGGTGTTCGCGCTGCGAGGGCAAATGGTAGCCATAAATATCCTGTCGATCCGTTAGCCAACTCGCGCTGACGGGTCGCGCTGCGTTGCGAAAATCGG
>JANNCG010000784.1:0-2113 GCA_031386385.1 Myxococcales bacterium | reverse complement strand
GTCGCAGCTGTAGACAATGGACGGTGCACCGGACTGAGTCTCGCGGGACGCTTCAGACCACCCGATCGGTCCGCGTGAACCCCACCGATCGCAGTGGAACACGCACCATCCTCGCGTATTTTGAGCTCTACCCCAGCTGCGGTGAGCTTGAGATCGACGGCTGCGGGACCTCGGTGATGACTGAAGATCGCGCGGGCGGGATCCACGTATCGGGTACTGGCGTGTCGGACACCGGCACAAGATACTTCGTTGACGATGCCTCGGCGTCAACCCTTCGGATAGGCCCGATGGGCTGGTTTCGCACGCAAAGTGAGTGTCTTCGCTCTCCATTGCGCGCCGCTGGGGCGCTTGTGACCTGCCCTCGTTGAGTCACATTTTCGCGAGCGAGGGGAGAAACTATCGCGCTTTTCGCGCTGCGCTTCGGGGCTAAGTCTGGCACTCTTTCGTCGTCGACCGCGATGAGCCGAGAGCACTACACACTTCGAATGGCGGTCCCCGAGGACATTGATGCCCTTTTGCACCATGGGGCCCGCGAGATCGCTGAGAACGGCAGGGACGGGGTGATCTTTGCTCCCTACGAGCCGGAGTCGCCGAAGCCCATCACCGACGAGCGTCGAGGCCAGATCAAAAAGGCATTTGAGCTGTCACTGAGCGAGCCGTACTGGCAGCGGGGGTGGATTCTTTTGCACACACCCGTCGGTGCTGAGCCTGAGATTGTTGGCTCACTTACACTGTATGGCGCGCGCTTGCCCTCAGAGCTTCACCGCTCGATGCTCGGGATGGGGATTGAGCACGCACATCGGGGGCAAGGGTTGGGAAGTTGGATGCTCGAGACTGCTATTGTATGGGCAAAATCTCAGACAATACTCAGTTGGATCGACCTGGGAGTCTTCTCAGCGAACAGCCACGCCCGTCACATGTATTTGAAGTTTGGTTTTGTCGTTGTGGGTGAGCGTGAGGATGCTTTTCGTGTGCTCGGTCAGAAGATCACTGACATCAGCATGTCGCTCTTACTGCACTGAGGCGCCGAGCTGATCGTTGCGGGTGCGACCGACGTAGTTGGTGGGCATTGGGAGAGGTCCGTTGAGCCCCGTTCCAAGATACAGCGCGGCGCGACCGAGATACTGGTCTGCCATCGGATCGCTGCGGTTGGCGCCGACGATCCAGTCAGAGATGCCATCGCCGTTGACATCTCCGGCGTTGGCGACAGACCAACCAAAGTTTGAGTTTCTAATGCCAGACGTTTGACTTCCGCTGTGAGTCCACAGCGTCATTGAGCCCACGACGGGAGCGCTGTAATAATAGAATCTGCCTTGACTGCTTCCGGCTTGATCGGAGTAAGGCGCACCGACGATTAGGCTGTCGCGTTGCGTTGCAAACGAGGGTCCGATAAACGCGACGCTGTGGCCAAACTGGTCACCCACAGCGCCGTTGAGTGTTCTTAACGGCGGGCCGATTGTGCGCGCCGCGTTGCCTGCATACACTGTGACTCTACCGTTTCCCATCGTGTGGATTTGAGCCGCTATGGCGAGATCGGTGTAGCCGTCACCGTTGATGTCACCACTTGCGGCCACGGCGTTGCCGAACTGGGACAACGCCGTTGAGCCCAGGGTGCGAGTCTCCACGAAGGGCGAAACGCCGCCAAAGTACATGACGAAAGCACCCACGTCCGCGATGCCACCCATGTCGGTTCCCGGGGCGCCCGCGACAATATCTGGGATGCGATCGCCGTCAAAATCGCCTGCATTTGAGACCGAAAATCCGAGCAAATCGAGGGACAGTGCGCCGATGGCGCGCTCGCGTGCGTTGCCTGGCGCACCGCCAGCAAACAAGCGGACAGCGCCGTTATCTACAGCGCCGTTGCTGTCTTCATACGGCGAGCCCACTACGAAGTCCGAGCAGCCATCGACCGCGAAGTCTCCGACGCCTGCAACCGAGAATCCGAATTGCGCCCCTGGTTGTGTGCCTTGGATGCTCCACACCAGCGGCGCGGTACCAAAATTTGCACGCACCGTTGTGCCTAAAAAGATCTTCACGTAGCCGGTGCTCGCCACGCCACCGTCGCCTGGAAGCATGGGCTGTGGGGCGCCCACAATCAGATCTGGCAATCCGT
>JANNCG010000773.1:0-9472 GCA_031386385.1 Myxococcales bacterium | reverse complement strand
TTGGCCGCAGCGTAGCCAATGGGCAGAGCTAGCAGCCCCCCAGCAACGCCGAATCGTCGGAGCAGTGGTCGGGTGACAAACACTTGAAGCAGCAACCCCACGATGCCCATTGTCGCGTAGTATCGAGCCATGAAAAGCGCGAGCTCGTCACGAGACGGATGGGTCAAGCGCGCAGCGGATTTAAACTGAAAGTCTCCGATGTTGACTGCAATAAATCCAAGCAGAATGATCGCTGCGATCGATCTAACGTACGGAGATTTAAGCGGAGCCAGAATGCTGCTTGTGGACGGCCCGGAGGTCGCGACTCGAATCGGGAGAGCAAACTCGCGGACGAGCCAATAGACAAATCCGGTCAACAAGATGCACAAACCGGCGAGCGCAAACAGAAGGTTTTCGGTACCCACTGCGGCCACAAAGCTTCCAGCGCCCAGACCACAGAAGACGACACCAATGATGCGCCCCATGCCAATGACGCCAAACAAGCGCTTGGCCGAGCGTGGGTCATGCAGATCGTTGGCGACGGTCCAAAACTGCGCCAAAAGCAGGTTGCCCGCGATCTCGCTCCAGACATAAAATACTGGAAAAATCCAAGGAGGACTGTGAATGACCGCCAGTCGAACGGCGATATACGAGAGGCCGACAAAGACTGAAAACCCACCGACAAAATACGGCCGAGCGATCTTGGATGCGATCCGTGCGTATCCCGACGCCACAATCGCGCTCACTACTCCGTACAGGATAAACATCCACGGCAGCACCGACCCAACGCGAGGTCCATAGTGACTCAAAAACAACGCATCGCGGGCTGTTCGACCGAGCACGAAGATGCAACTGGCGACAAAAAGGTACGCCGTGAAAAGCGTCGTGCGGGCGAGCTCGCTCTGAAGTATGCCAAAAAACGAGGCGGGGATGCCTCCCGGCGGAAGGCTCTTTCGTTGTGCACCCTCTGCGATCGCTGTGTTGAGTGAGGTGTTCGCGCTGGCCGAAGTCGGCTGTGTTGGCGGCGACTCACTCACGTCGGTCAGCGACTCATCGCGAAATAGACAACCGCCACGAGAATCAACCCGACGCCGCCCAGGCCGACGTACAACATCGTGGGCGACTTTTGGATCGGAAGTGACATCACATCATCGGAACCGTTGCTCACGTTGGGAGTCGGCGTCGAAGGATTGATTGGCTGGATCGAACTGACCTGCGGAGTGATCAACGGGGCGGTTGGCCGCTCACGAACCTCACGCATCTGCGCGGCAATTTGCTCGACACTGGCCTTTGCCCAATCGGGATGCGAGCCGCTGAGACCAAAGGCATGACCCAGCGCGTCCGCCAGCTCGCCGCAAGATTGAAAGCGTTTTTCGCGATCTTTGCAGAGGGCTTTGGTGATCACGTTGTCGAGCTCAGGTGGCGCCAAATCATTCGCGAACGACGGAGGCAGAGGCTCTTCGCCCAAGATCTTAAACAAAATCTGTGGCCCGTTGATCCCAAGAAAAGGAACCTTCCCCACGCACATCTCGTAAAGCATCGCACCCAACGCCCAAACGTCTGTCCGATGGTCAAGGTCAGCGGCGCCTCTGGCTTGCTCTGGTGACATGTAAAACGGCGAACCGATCGTCGTGCCCATCACCGTCAATTTTTGCATTCTATCTTGGCCACGAGTGAACTTGACCGAGCCGAAATCAAGGAGCTTCACCTTGTCGCCAGTGGGAGTTGTGACCAGAAATAAATTGTCTGGCTTCAAATCCCGGTGAACAAATCCTTTCGCGTGAGCCGCATCAAGTGCGAGCGAGGCTTGTGAAATGATCCGAATCACCCGCTCAATGGGGAGCACCGCGCCTTTTTCAACGACCGCTCGAAGCTCGGCCCCATCAAGGTACTCCATCACCAAGTACCACGCACCCTCGGCGCGTCCTGGTGCGGGCTTCTCGTTCGCGAAGTCGTAGACCTCTACGACGTTGTCATGCTCAAGCGCCAACGAGGTCTCTGCTTCGCGCTTAAAGCGCTCAATGTTGACGGCGTCTTGGGCGATGTCTTGGTGCAAAATCTTGACCGCGACGCGCTTGGTGTCACCTAGAGGGGTCGCTTCGTACACACGCCCCATCCCGCCATCAGCCACAACACGGGTGATTTGATAACGACCAGCGAGGACATGATGAAGAAAAGGATCTTGACCTTGTGTTGCTGTATTTTCAGACACTAGACTTAGGCTCCGCTGGGGGTTGTCGCAGCAACAATATTCTCTGACAGTTTGGGCATTGATAAATGTTCGAATCCGCGAGGATCCGCGCGTACATTTGCGGTGGCAAGCTCACGTGACAAGCGTGGCACACGCCCCGATCGACCTCCGCGACTGCCGATCCGCGCTGGCCCCGGAGACCTTCGTATTTTCGCAGCAGATCAGCTCGTACTTTTGCAGTGAGCCCGACCCGCTGACCGTTATTCAACTCGTGTTGAACGTTGAGCTCAGCGAGCCGTACTGCGGTCTCTTTCTCTTCTTGGACTAACGTCTGCTCAAGCTCGGCCAACTGCACTTCGTGACGCTCAAGCGAAGCCCGAACTTCAATCAGCGCTTTTTCCATCTCAGTGGCTCTCGCTTGACGCTCGTCGCGCTCTCTGCGCAGGACTTCGACCTCTTTGGTCGCAGCGTCCCGCTCTCGTGTATTGCGTGCGGCACCTGCGCGTCCGGTTGATTTGCCAATGCGCTCTCCAAGATCCGTTGCATCTTCAAGCGCGGTTTTGCGGACACTCTCAGCCTCCGCGAGTTGTGCTTTTTCTCGCAAAAGAAGCGCACGAAAGCGCTCAACGTCTGTCGTTAGGTCTGCAAGTCGACCCGCGATTTGGGCGTTTTCAGCGTCAAGCTGACGAAAGCTCCTGTCGAGCGTTGCTAGTTCGCGAAGAGCCTCCAATTGATCTCGCACCGGTGACCTCAATCCTCTGTATCTAAGCTGTTGTTGTCGGTAATTTTCACTGCAATCGTGCAGAAAATTTCTTGATAGGCCCACCGGGACTTGAACCCGGAACCTCTCGATTATAAGTCGAGCGCTCTAACCAGTTGAGCTATAGGCCTAAAGTTTGCTGTTAAGGGCTTCTGAACAAAAAGGTACGCTACCACCGCCCCCATTCGCAACCCGCGAAACGTCTCTTTGCACCGGAGGGGGTCGAGCCCCGGTGTCGGAACCCTGTGAAAGTTTCTCTGTCAAAAACTAGATCTTTGGCAGTCAAGGGTGTCTAAGTTTTGGTCGTGCGTGACGATAATCTCCTACTTGATGGATACTTGGACCACCTGCGAGTCGAAAAAGGACTTGCCGCTCGAAGCGTTGAAGCGTATGCGGGCGATCTCGTCCGGTTCGCTGTCTACGTAAGGCAGGCGGCAAAAACGCTTGTGACTGCTGATGGAGGCGACGTCTCTGGATGGCTAGTCTCGTTGTCACAGGCGGGCATCTCGGCAAGGGCTCAAGCCCGAAAATTGAGCGCTCTGCGAGGATTTTTTAAATTCTTGCTCTCCGAGCGCCAAATCACCGCCGATCCGACCGCGCTGATTCACGGCCCAAAGCTCCCGCGAAAGCTTCCACACGTGTTGACGTTTGAAGAAGTCGAGCAGCTGATGACCGCTCCCGATCGCGGGATGCCCCGTGGTCTGCGCGATCACGTCATGATTCAATTGTTGTACGCATCGGGGCTTCGCGTGTCCGAACTTGTTGGACTTAAGCTCGGAGACATCGACCTCGATTCTTCCTGCGTAAGCGTCACCGGCAAGGGAAACAAGCGACGCATGGTTCCATTCGGAGAGGTCGCTCGAGACGCGTTGATCACTTACCTTAAAGAAGTAAGGCCCCGCTGGGCTGCGCGCGCCACAGACACGCAGCACTTGTTTTTGACCGAGCGCGGTCGCGGCATGACGCGCCAAGGCTTTTGGAAGCTCTTGGGTCGCTACGCGCGCATCAGTGGAATCGAAAAATCCATTTCGCCACATAAATTGCGGCACTCCTTTGCAACCCACCTCCTTGAGCGTGGCGCGGATTTGCGCGCTGTTCAAACCATGCTGGGTCACGCAGACATCTCAACCACGCAAGTGTACACGCACGTCACGACCGAACATCTCAAAGCTGCTCACGCGAAGTTTCATCCGCGGGGCTAAGCTGTGGTCAGTGCACTCGGTGGGGATGGGTGATCTCTGAGGACAATTGCAGAGTCCCTCGTTGAGTGTTAGATCGTTTGTGGCAGACTGTTAACGCCATGAACATCGACCCCGCAGCGATCGCCATCCGTTTTTTGCTGATGTTGTTTTCACTCTCATTCCATGAGTGTGCGCACGCATGGGTGGCGTACAAGTTGGGTGATCCGACTGCAAAAAACCTCGGTAGAATTACGCTCGATCCCCGCTCCCACATTGATCCGGTGGGCACATTGCTGCTGCCGTTGATGCAAGCGGTGACGGGTATTCCGGGGATTGGCTGGGCCAAACCGGTTCCAGTGACACCGACAAGGTTTCGCCGGACGATCTCAATGCGTCTTGCCATGGCGATTGTTGCTGCCGCAGGGCCGCTATCCAATTTGCTCCTCGCGCTGATCGCAGGCATCGCCATGGCCATCGCTCATCCCACGGGCATGTTCGCTGAGGTGCTCTACGCTGCAGTGTTTATGAACTGCGGCTTGTTTGTCTTCAACTTCATCCCCATTCCGGGTCTTGACGGCTCGCGGCTGCTGCCTCGTTCGTTTGACGGATGGCAGCGCAAAATCCTGCCGTATTCATCCATTCTATTGCTTGTGATCGTCGCGGTTCGACCCATCAGTCACTATGTCGTTAGCGTCCCTACCGCTTTTGTCGCGAGGCATCTGCTCTCCGCGCTCGGGGTCCTCGCGCTGTGACAACGGAGTGGACATCTCCGATCCCTCTCGATCAAGCAGCCTGCAACGTCTCAGTTGCCGCGTTTGAGGGGCCTCTGGATTTGCTCCTCCATTTGATCCAAAAACATGAGTTGGATATCTTTGCGATCCCAATCGCGTTTGTCACTGAAAAATACCTAGAGTATTTGCGGGTGATGGAGCTGCTCAACCTTGATGTCGCCGCCGAGTATCTGCTCATGGCAGCGACGCTCGCTCACATTAAGTCTCGCGAGCTGCTCCCCAATTCGCCCGTCGATGACTCGGGCTTGTCCGAGATTGGCAGCGATCCCGAAGAAGATCCTCGATCTTCGCTGATTCGGCGGCTACTGGAGTATCAGAAGTTCAAACACGCAGGATTAGAGCTCGCGTCGTTGTCGGTTATGGGACGAGACGTCTTTCTTCGAGGTGCAGAGCTCCGGGCTGAACTTGTTGAGCGCGCTCCTCTCGCGAGTCTCTCGCTGCACGCGCTTTTGGATGCTTTTCAACGAATTTTGTCGCGCGATGAGACCAAGCTCAAACACGAAGTGAGCGAAGAGCGAATCAGCATTGCAGACCGAATTCACCAGCTCCTTGATCGGCTCAAACTCACCCGCAATCTCGTATTTGAAGAGCTCTTTGACGATGTGCAAAATCGTCAGGAGCTTGTAGTGACGTTTTTGGCGCTGCTCGAAATGACTCGAATGCACATGACGCGGTTGTATCAAGCCGCAGCACTCTCGCCGATCCACGTGACCCTCGTGCTCGAAGATGTTGATCTTTCATCGGTGACGTTTGATGTCGACTGATCCGAACGACCCACCCGCAGCGCAACCCGTTGGGGGCGAGACAATTCTTGACGAGGCCGACGCTCCGGTAGCAACAGGGGGCAATGGAAAGTCAGTCTCTGAGCTGCATCTAAAGTCCGTGATCGAGTCGTTGATTTTCGCGAGCGACAAACCATTGACTCCCGGTGACATCGCCAAAATTACCGACGCAGAGACCGCTGAGATCAGGCCGCTGCTGCAAGAGCTTCGCAACGAATATCGCTCACGGGGGATCCATCTCGAAGAGCTTGCGGGTGGCTGGCAGTTTCGCTCGTCGCCGGCCAATGCACCCTTTGTACGTGAGCTTTTGCAGGCAAAACCCATCAAGTTGGCCCGCGCGCAGGTCGAGACGTTGGCGATCGTTGCTTATCGCCAGCCGGTGACGCGACCAGAGATCGATGAGATTCGAGGCGTTGACTCTGGTGCTGCTCTCAAGCTGCTCCTTGAGCGTGATTTGTTGCGCATCATGGGTCGCAAAGAAGAAGCCGGACGCCCCGTGATTTATGGGACGAGCAGTGGATTTCTCAGCTTTTTTGGGCTCAAATCGCTGCGAGATCTCCCCACTCTCCGTGAGTTTACCGAGCTCACCGCCGAGAGCGAAGCCCAGCTGGTCGCGTCCATTGTCGCCGGTGATGGAACCTCGCCACAACAGTCCACTCCGAGCTCGACCAACGACACAATCACGACGGGAATTGTCAGCAGCGCTGCTGGATCGAGCGACGACGAGTCGTCGTAAAAGAAGTAGCGCGCGACGGATGAAGCTGGGTAGTCAACTGGGCGCGAAGCCGCTATAAGCGCAGGGACTAAGGTACGATGTATTTTCAAGAGATCATTCTCGCGCTGTCGTCATTTTGGTCCAAGCGCGGTTGCGTGTTGGTCCAGCCCTACAATTCTGAGGTAGGCGCGGGGACTTTTAATCCCTCAACCTTTCTTCGAGCCCTTGGTCCCGAGCCGTGGAATGTGGCGTTTGTCGAGCCTTCACGGCGCCCAGCGGACGGCCGCTATGGGGATAATCCCAATCGATTGCAACAGTTTCACCAGTACCAGGTGATCTTGAAGCCGTCGCCCCTCAACATTCAAGAGCTCTACCTCGAGTCTCTGCGTGCCCTCGGAACCAACCCGCTCGATCACGACGTTCGCTTCGTTGAAGACGACTGGGAGAGTCCCACGCTGGGAGCCTGGGGTTTGGGCTGGCAAGTGTGGCTCGACGGCTTAGAGATTTCGCAGTTCACGTACTTTCAACAGTGTGGAGGTATCGACTGCCGTCCCGTCTCTGGTGAGCTGACGTACGGACTTGAGCGCATCGCGATGTACCTGCAAGATGTCGACAGCGTGTACGACGTGGCGTGGAGCGAAGGCGTGAAGTACGGCGAGATCGCAAAGCGCGCTGAGTGGGAGTGGAGCACGTACAATTTCGAGCAAGCCGACCCAGAGTATCATCGCTCTCTTTTTGATTTATGTGAGCGAGAATGCCGTCGATTGCTCACGTTGCACGAGCAGACTGTCGAGAGCAAAAAAGGTCCTGCGCGCACAGAGCTTGTGTTTGAGAAGGCTCCTTTGCAGCGCTTGGTTTTGCCGGCATACGATTTTTGCGTGAAGGCGTCTCATCACTTTAATGTTCTTGATGCGCGAGGGGCGATCTCTGTTGCAGCGCGCGCGGACTACATCAAGCGGGTCCGTGGGCTGGCGTCAAAGTGTGCAGAGAGCTATTTGGCGCAGCGCGAAGCGCTTGGATTTCCGCTGTTAGGGAAGTGAAAAATCGATGGCGTTTTCGAGTAGATCGACGCCGTCATAACCCACCACTGCGAGATCCACACGCAGCCCCTGATGTTCGGGATAACGTTGGAGGACCTTCAGGGCGACGCGCCGAAGAAACCTAAGCTTTCGTTTGTTGGCCGCGGTGTGAATGAGCACCGTGTCTGTTGTCTCGTTTGTCCGACCTCGAACCTCAACAATCACGCAGGTGGTCCCATCAAGCGCGAGGATATCGACTTCATCGCGACCAAATCGCACGTTGGTCCCCACAATGATCATCCCGCGGCTCTCAAGTGTGCCGAGTATTTGCTGCTCAAATAGCCGACCGATCTGAGTCCGCCGCGCAGGCGCAGTGGCCCGATGTCGTACTTGAGCTGTTGTCGATGTGAGCCCCAAAATCGCCTCTACCAGGCTCTAGCACCGCAACCGCCCGACGCAAGTGCTGACCGTCAACGCGGATTAATCCGCGCCGCTCAACGAAATCTCACATCGGCAAAAGCGAGCGCCGAACGCAGTACTTGCCACGGATACCAGGATCGCCTGCAACGAAGGCCGTTGTGCAAGCAAAGTCCATCGGACACTCGGTGTCGCTCATGCATTTCGCCGTGCAAAACACCTTCTTCGAGGCCTGGTCGGTTTGCGTGCGCTCGTCCCACTTCCACACCATACAAACGCGTGTGCGGCACTGCAGCGAGCGTGTCTCAAGATAGATTTCTTGCCCGACGAAACAGCCTTGGCCTTGTGCACACGAAGCTTCACCCGGGGCGCCTGTAAGGGCCGGGCGTGAGGGACTGCACGGATCACCAATGGTGGTATCGGCGCAACCGGCGTTGATAAATCCCAAAGTAAAGGCCACGCAGGCCAGCCACGATTGTGTTTTCATCGATGTCGACTCGTTTTTCTCTGTGCCGAAAACCTGTCCCGACTGTGTTGGATAGCCTCCAACAGAGCCTTTGGTCAGTGCGTGGACCGTAGCGCGTCCCAAAACGATCCGTCAAGCGAGAAACCCCCTTGAATCTCGCAGAATTGTCAGGCGATTTTCTGCTTCAATAGCGGCGTTCAGAGCCAACTCGCGATTGCACTTGTGTCCTTAGGCGGATGTGGCGTTGAGAAATGCAAAAATCGCTTAACATGTTGAAATCATTAAATAATAATCTATTGACAGGACGGACTTTGTGCCTGTAGTATCGGGATGTAGCAATGCTGTAAAGTTCTTTCTCTACTAATATTTAGAGCGAGAGTCGAGCCAGTTAAGCGGTGATAGATTTGTTGTTTTGGACCCCCCAATTGATTCTTGTGAACAAGGACATTGGTTTTTCCGGCGCAACTGTGACGAGCATTTGATACAAGAGCCCACCGAGAGTTTCCGTGATGGATCTCTCTCGTTGTTTATGAAACCGGTGTTCTGAGGAGAATCCCTGTGATGCGTCGTTCGCGACTCGGAAATGTTATTGGTTTGGTTAGTTGCTTGCTTGGAGCAAGCGCTGCCGTCATTCCATCAGCTGTCCATGCGCAAGCCGCCGGACAATCGGACATGAGTTTCACCCCCGAAGGTGGCGATCAGGCAGCAGCCCCGCCGCAGGATGGACCTCCCTCAGAAGCGATGGCCAACGCGCTTCGTCTCTACCAGCAAGAGCGCTACCAAGAATCTGCGGTGCAGTTTCAGCGCGTGGTGGAAGGCGAAACGGGCGACGCACCTGCGCAGGTCCAAAAGGCGCAGTTTCACCTGGGTAAGTGCCTCTATCACCTTCGGTTTTATCAGTCGGCCCTCGCGGTGTTTGACGAGATCGTCGACTTTCAAAACGGTCGGCATCTTTACTTCGGTTCGACCCTTCAGTGGCTCGCTCAGTTGGCTTCACAACTCCCTGAACCAGCAAACATCATTGGTCGCGTTGGTAAGTACTCGGCCGAGCAGTTGAACCAGTTCAACAACGCTGAGTCGCGAGATCTGTACAACCAGCTGCTCTTCTTGTTGGGCCGTGCAAAGTACAGCGAAGGCAACTTCGAAGAGGCTGTGAACCTGTTCGGTCAAG
>JANNCG010000764.1:0-4986 GCA_031386385.1 Myxococcales bacterium | reverse complement strand
CCGTCCAGAGTCCGCCTCCGCCTCGCGCCCCGCCGGAACGTCGGTCTTTCGTGTCACGCTCTCGCTCGCCGCACGGCAGGGAGAGGTCGCGCAGACGGTGCTGGTGGATGTCGAGCGCACAGCTCAAATGACGCTCGTGCAGCGCGCCGGTGGTGCCCAGTGATTTCGCCTCGCATTTGCTCCGCTTTCACGATCACCTTTGCGTTGGTTGGTTGTGTGGAGGCGCAGGAGCCAGCGCGCGATGCGGCCGGGCGAGATGTCTCCGCAAGCGACGCGCCGATCGACGGTGCGGGCGCCATAGACTCACCAACTTTCGTAGTGGACGTCGCACGCGATGTGTCCACCGATGCATGTGCGCCGATGGAGGTCTGCGGTGATGGACTAGACAATAACTGCAACACGATGGTGGACGACGGGTGCACCTGCATGGCTGGACAGACCCAACGCTGCTCGTTTAGCGCAGAAAACCTACCACCGTCGCACCCCAGACGTTGCCCCTCTGGCGTGCAGACCTGCGATATGACGGGACACTGGACGGCATGCAACGCCGCGAGATGTGACTGCGTCCCGGACAATTCAATGACGCGAGCGGGTACGATTTGCGGCGACATTTATGACACTGCGGGGACTGCGATGCTGGTGGTTCCGGATGATTGTGATGAGATGATTGTGAAGGCGTGGGGTGCTGGTGGCGGCAACGCGAGTTCTGAGCTTTATGGGGGCGCGGGAGGTTTTGCGCTCGCGAGATTTCCGGTTACGCCGAGAGAGACTTTGACCATTTATGTCGGTGGCGCCGGTCGCGATGGGACCACGACCGTGGGCGGCGCGGGCGGAGAACCTGGCGGAGGGCTGGGTGCCGGAGTGATAGGCAACTTTCGACAACCGCCGAGCGCAGGTGGTGGCGGCGGGGGATTTTCAGGCGTATTTCGCGGCGCACGGACGCAGGCAAACGCGCTCGTTATCGCTGGTGGCGGCGGGGGTGGCGGTGGCTCAGGGACTCGTGGATCAGCAGGCCCCGCCGGCGCAGGCGGAGGGCTCGAAGGTGCACGCGGCGGAGCTATCAACATCGGCGGCGCAGGTGGGACGCAGCTCGCGGGTGGCGCTGGGGCGACTCCGAACAGCCAGGCGGGTAGCGCACTTCAGGGCGGTGGCGGAAACGTCCCCGGCGGACTCATGGGGCGGAGCTATGGAGGTGGTGGCGGCGGGGGCGGCTACTTCGGTGTTGGAGGCGGGGTTAGTCTGGACAGCGACGGAGCGGTTGGTGGTGGTGGTGGCGGCTCGGGCTTTGTGATTCCTGTCGGAACTCTCATTGGCTACGAGAGCGGGATGCAACGGATCCCGGCTCGCATGACTGATCCCGACCGACATAACGGTGGGGCACCGGGCGCTGCTGGGGCGCTCGTAATCTCCTGCAATCATAGAATTCCCTTGTGATTTATCACGCAGATTCGGTGGTGAGTCTGCGCCACAGGTTGAATGGCTCAAGCGACACGCCTGCGCCCGCGAGTAGTGTAAGCTCTCACGCACTTTGAACAGAAAACTTCCGAGCTCGCTGTCGCAAAATCCACTCACCCTCGTAGCCATAGCGTGCACACTGCCGCTGCTCGCGGGTTGCCCTTCACCGCAGAACACACCAGACGCGATGGATGGATCCGCTGTGGACACCCAAACGGGGACGGACACAAGCGACATGGGGCTAAGCGATGCCACCGACGACGCGCAAGACGCGATGACCGAGCAGGACTCGCCTGATGTCCGCGTTGGGCCTCCTCCGAGCGAGCCTCTGCCGGCAGTTCGCGTAGGTGACCTTGAGCTGCGCGCAAGAACACATGGTGGGTACGAGCTTTCCGTTGGCAACCGCGTGCTGCTGGCCTCAACATACGGCCCCGTCGCAGCCCAACGGTGGAACGAGCGAAGCGAAACAGGATTTGGCAATTGGCGATTTTTTCGCACCTCCGAGAGCGAAGATCGACCCTCGGCCGGAGCCACCAGCAGCGTCGAGGGTGACACGCTCATTCTTCGGATAGCTGACCGTGGGATAGTTAGTGAGCTGAGATTTCGCAGGGCATCCGCAGATATTGTCGAAATCAGAGCCTCCATTACCGGCGCCATGAACCAGAAGGGAACAGCGGTTCGATTTCGCTGCGATCCCGAGTCGCACTTTTTGGGCTTTGGCGAGCAATACAACGCCGTGGACCACCGGGGGCGAAAGTTTGCGCTCTTTGTGAGCGAGCAGGGACTTGGACGCGATCCCGCGCGCCCCAGTTTGTTTGCGGGCAGCCCTGAGACGACCTACTACCCGCTGCCGTTTTTTATCGACCCTCGCGGGTTTGGCTTGATGGCCGAGACCGACGCGCGGACCATGGTGGACCTGTGCCGAGCGTCAACGGACGAGTACATGATCGCGCCGGAGCAGGCAGAGCCCATCACGTTTAGATTATACACGGGACCCACGGTTCCGGATGTGATGCGCACGTGGACTGAGTACCAGGGGCGCACGCTCACTCCCCCGACCTGGGCGATCGACGGGACGTGGCTCGGGATCCAAGGCGGACCCGCAGCGCTTCGGACCTACCTTCGCACCGCGCAGATGGCCAACATCCCCGTCTCGGTGGTCTGGGCGCAAGACTGGCTTGGGCGCAAGGACCTCGGCTTGGGCAATATTGACATCCGGTATCACTGGACCGCGGATGAGATGTGGTACCCAAACCTCGCAGGGTTGATCAGCGAGTTTCGCATGCAAAACGTGAGATTTCTCGGGTATTTTAATCCATTTGTGCTCAAGGACGAAGACCAGTGGGCCGACGCTGCGAGGCTCAACTACCTACCGCGAGGAGCCAACGGAATGCCGTACGAGTTTGACCTTCCGCACGGTGTGGGCTCGCAGGTGGATTTGACCAACCCCATGGCGGTCACTTGGTTTCAGTCCTTTGCGCAGCGCGCGATGGACCAAGGTCAACGTGGATGGATGCAAGACTACGGCGAGTGGTTGCCGCTCGACTGCACGCTCTCAGATGGGCGCAATGCGCGCAGGTATCACAACCGGTATCCGGTGGACTGGCACCGCGCGGCACAAGAGGCCCTCGCGACAAGACATCCCGATGGCGACTGGGTGATGTTCTCTCGGTCCGGTTGGCTGCAAGACTCGCGGTACTCACAGATCGTGTGGGCCGGAGATCAAGAAGCGAGCTGGAGCGCGTTTGACGGCCTGCCCACTGTGGTCCCCGCGCTGGTGTCGCTTGGGATGGCTGGGGTGGGATATGTTACACATGATATTGGCGGATACTACGGAGGGCCTAGTAGCAAAGAGCTATACCTGCGCTGGATTGAGCTCGGGGCTTTCACGCCCATCATGCGCACACACGAAGGTCTGCAACGCGACCGCAACTGGAACTGGGACCGCGACGCAGAGACCCTGGCATTTTTCTCGCGCTTTGCGCGCATCCACCAAGCACTGGGTCCGTTTATTCGCGGTCTGGGTGATGAGCACCGACGCACCGGGATGCCCATAGTGCGTGCGATGGGGCTGGCATTTCCGGCGGATACGAGGACGTATGCGATCGCGGATCAGTACATGTTGGGGGACGAGATGCTGGTCGCGCCCGTTGTGCAGGCGGGACAGACGTCGCGGCGGGTGTACTTTCCTGCGGGTAGGTGGACGTCGGTGTGGGACCCGATGCTGGTCGTGAATGGGCCGCTTGAGCGGGATGTCCCCGCGGCGATGGGGTCGCCACCGGTGTTTACGCGCACACCTCGCGCAGACCTCGCGGCGATTAGGTAGCCAATACAGCGTTGATGAGGCTGCAAACGCCAACTCTGGCAGCCGTGCTGAGCGCGGTGTCTTTGGTGCCCAAGTGCCTTCTCGCAAGAGCGCTCAAGACTTCGCGTCTTCGCCAGCGCGATGAGGATTTCGCATCTTCGCCAGCACGATGAGGGCTTAGCTTCTTCGCCAGCACGATGAGGGCTTAGCTTCTTCGCCAGCGCGATGAGGGCAAGCCTCCTCGCAAGTGCCTTCGCGCAAGAGCGCTCAGGAACTCCCTCGTCATTGGCATTCCTCAGGGTTCGTGAGAGATGCCGTGCGCGTAGAATCTTAGAGTGCATTTAAAAAGGAGGACCTCGGAGCTCGTCCGAGTTCAAGTTTGCTTGCTCGACCGCACGCTTTGGTTCAGCAAGAGCATCCCCCACCAACCCTGAGGAATGCCAATGACGAGGGGATTCCTGAGCGCTCTGCGCGAAGGCAAATGCGAGGAGGCTTGCCCTCATCGCGCTTGCGAAGACGCGAAATCCTCATCGCGCTTGCGAAGACGCGAGGTCACTTGAGAGAAGGCTAAGCGGCTACACCGGCTTACGGTGCCACACAGCCTGAGGCGCGTGCGCCAGTTTGTTAATTCACCGATGACGGCGTGGGGTTCGTTGGGTGTACGCTTCCCAAATACCGGTTAATCACTATGCCTAATGTAAAAACACTCGGACATTCGCTCTCGGCAAAGATCGCCACGCTTACGCTCTTGTCGCTGCTCGGGAGTTGCGAAGATCCCTCGGTCCTCCCGGGCGTGGATGGGAGCACACGCTCGGATGTGCAAAACGGCAGCGATATTGCCGTGATTGAAGACAGCAACGTGAACCCCGGCGGCGATGACGACGGCGACACCATCACAAACACCCAAGAGGGAACCGCAGATTCCGACCGCGACGGGACGCCCGATCGCATGGACACGGACTCGGACGGTGATGGGATCTCAGACGCCATGGAAGCGGGGGATGCGGACCTGAATACCCCCCCCATTGATACGGACCTTGACGGGCAGCCCGACTATCGAGATCTGGACTCAGACGGCGACGGTGTGCTCGACAGCGCAGAGCGAATGGCCGGGACAAATCCACGCAATCGCGACTCGGACGGGGACGGAGTAGACGACCTGGTGGAGATCGCGGCGATGACGAACCCGTTAGACCCGATGTCGAACCCCGCTGCGCGCGGCAACT
>JANNCG010000728.1:0-1678 GCA_031386385.1 Myxococcales bacterium | reverse complement strand
GTGAAGACCCAAAATCCACCGGCAGCCGGAGTTGAAACGATGGGCATTCCAGCGGTCGCCGCGAAGCTAAACGAGCGCACAACGAGCGCCGCAGGGGTCATCCCATTCGCAGGAATCACGTCGAGCCCTTGTCCAAACCCAGCGTTGAGAGTCCCCAGGTTGGGCGTAAAACTAAAGCTATATGGAGCGTGTCGAAGCGCGGGAGCCAGCTGGATCGCGTACGCAGGAGTTGTCTCAAAGCGAATGCTGTCGGTGCCTTTGTAGATCAATACCTGCCCATGCTGCGGGTTGATCGTGGGCGATGCCATTCGATCGGCTAGCGAATTTGCAGCCAATGGCGCGCCAACAGCGAGATCCAAGTGCATGTCGCCATCCACATCAAGCAGCGCCAATGAGCGTCCCGCGCCAAGCGTGAGGGCTGCGCACACGGCAGGTCCGGTGGGGTCGTCGACAAGTGGCGCGCGAACATCGATGATTTGAAATGGGATGCTCTCAAACGATCCACGTACGGGCGGAGCGCCAGGGAGTTCGGGAATTCCGCGGTAAAGATAGATTCGTCCTCCCTGACAGCGGCGTGCGGTTGGCAGGGCTCGCTCGTTGGGAGCGATCGCATTAGGAGCGGAGACGATGAGTTCAGGTGCTCGGTCGTTGTTTAAATCCGCGACGGCGATTGCTGAGCCAAATCGGTCTTGTGTGTCTTCGCCGTTGAGTACTCGCTCTGGTGTGCTTTGCAGCCCCATGCGCGATCCTAAGTACAGGACAAAGGCTCCGCGATCGCCTTCGCCAAGATCACTGTCCGGGACGCCCACCATCACGTCATCAATCATGTCACGGTTGACGTCGCGGACAAGCAAGACGCTCCCGAAGCGATCTTCGGTCAAATCTCCATCGATAATGGTGCTTGGCGTGGCGGCAAAACTGCCATCCATCGCGCCATGATACACTAAGATTCCACCAGCATTTCTGCCGGTAAAATGACGATTTGGCAGGTCTGCAACGCTGCGCTCGGCGTGCCCAACAATCAAGTCAGCAAAGCCATCACCGTTCACATCACCCGTTGCGAGATCACCCGCTGCTGTCTGTGTCCCTCTTCGCTGTGGCTCGGGAGCAACCTGATCGCCGACGAGGATCGTGACGCGCGCCGTCTCCGCCGCAGCTCGGTCCGTCGCCGTAACCGTCACGGTGGCCCGCCCAGCGCCAAGGGCCTCGAAGTAGTCCACGCCACGATCCGACACGACTCGTCCGCGTGCCATGTCAGATACCGCATAGGTTTGTGATCCCGACCCACCATCCCACCGAAGTGGAACTCTCATCCCACTCGGGACTGCAAGCACCGTGGAGCGTGGGCTCAGTGGCGGGCTTGCGCCGACAGTCACAGTCAATCGCAGGCTTTTCGCAGCTCCTTCGTCGGTGGCGACAATGAGATATTCACCGTCCACCATTCCAGCTGTGAAGACTCCGGCTGGAGTGATTGTCCCCATGGCTCCGGCGCCATTGGGGCGCGAGAAAATCGTATAGCGCACAGGACCAATGGTGTTTTGTGGCGCGAAGGTCACCGTCCCGCCGCGCATCACGCGGGCTCTCTCGGGCGTTATCTCAAAGGGCCCAACCACCTGAACCATCGTCCGTTCAGTCAGTGAACAGAGTGAATCTGTCGCGACGACCGTCACCGTCGGCA
>JANNCG010000714.1:0-3028 GCA_031386385.1 Myxococcales bacterium | reverse complement strand
GGGGAGTTTAACGGCGTTGGCCTTTGTGAACTCGTCATGGGGGCATACATTGCCGCTCCTGGCGGTCGTGCGTCTGCCGGGACAGCGAGCGTGTTTCAAGGCAGTGCGGGTGGAATCCCGATCGCTCCTGCTGCGATAGTGTTGGAGGGTGTGGCTGCGGGCGACACTTTCGGCATTTCCGTTGCGAGTGCGGGCGATGTGAACGGCGATGGCTTTGGTGATCTCGTCATTGGGGCCCAATCTGCCTCTCCGGGCGGTCGCATGTTTGCCGGGACATCGAGTGTATTTCATGGCAGCGCGGTTGGTATCCCGATGGATCCTGCGAGAGTGTTGGAGGGTGTGGCTGCCAACGACAATTTCGGCAATTCCGTTGCGAGTGCGAGTGAAGGGCGTCGCGCTCGTACACGGAGCTTCTCGCGTGACCTCGTAACGGCTAAGCACGCGAGCAACGAGCGCCCGAATCGAGCTTGAGAGCGGCGGGCGTCTTCACGACCCCGGCAAGCGATGGCGCCGGGGGCCGAAAATCGGGGGGGATGCGGGGGTGTCGACCGCATTCGTTCTGCGGTAGATCTCTTAACGCGCGTTAAGGCAATGGGGTCTCGGAGGTGCAATGGGCCTTCCTCGCAGCGCGCGAATGGGCGCACCCATAGCAACGTCGTGGTAGCCCAACCCGAGGGGTACTGTTTACTGCGTTGCAGGTGGGATCGCGATGGCGCAAGCGCGGACTCGAAGGTGTCGCAGCCAGCGATCGATTCGGCGTTTCCGTTGCGGACGCTTGGAAGCGACTCCGACGCGAGCGCGATCCACTTCGCCAACGTTGTCAGCGAAACGCAAACGCCATGAATCTGCCCGTGAATCGCGCAAACGTCCGTGAGCTAAGCGAGCTGAGTCTCCTTACGTGCACACCTCGCGCGGCTACGACGATCGCGAAGCGCATGAGATGCGTCGTCCATTTTGGTAGTGAAATCACAGCTCGATGCGCTGAGCACAGTGGCCTCGATGCAAAGCACTCGACAGGGTTTGTTCGGTTTTGTAGTGTGCTCGTTGTCATGCAAGAGCCCACTGAGGCGCTTGAGCATTGGGCCGCCGCATAGGGTACGGTCAACGGAAAGCTTCACTCATGAAATTACCCAGTTTTGTAGGACTCCCACTTGCGGCACTCATCAGTAGTTGCGCATCCCCGATGCCCACGATGATGGACGCGGACTTCGACGCGCCAGATGGCACAGTCATGATGGAGTCGGGAACCACCGATCGGCCTGACGTCCGAGCAAACGACGTTCCAAACGGTACCGTCACAGACGTCACAGATGTTCCATCGATGATGGATGTGACGAACCCAATCACGGACTCCGGCGTGTGCCCGATGGGAACAATGGCCTGTGGCATGATGGGGTGCGTCGACTTACAGACAAGCAACGCCAACTGTGGCGCGTGCGGGACGGCTTGTCCGATGGGACGCAGCTGCCAAGCAGGGACATGCACATGCGACATCGGCACAACGATGTGCGGCGCCGCGTGCGTGAACACGATGACCGACCGCACTCACTGTGGCGCGTGCGGGACCACTTGTCCCGGCGCTCAGCTCTGTGTCGCGGGCGTTTGCCGCGTGGACTGCCCAATGCCCAACAGCGTTTGTGGCGTAGGTGCCATGATGACCTGCGTGAACCTGCGGGCTGACGTCGCCCATTGTGGCATGTGTGGAAATACTTGCGTCGTCGCCAACGGCAGCCCCGCATGCGCCAATGGCATGTGCGGTTTGGCTTCGTGCAACGCCGGATTTGGCAACTGCGACAACAACGCCGCCAACGGCTGCGAAGTGAGCACCAACACCACCCTCGCCCACTGCGGAATGTGCGGCAACGCGTGCTCGGTGGCCAATGGCGCGCCAGGTTGCAACGCAGGATCGTGCACCATTGCGTCCTGCAACGCGGGCTTCGGCAACTGCGACAACAACGCCGCCAACGGCTGCGAAGTGAACACCACCAACACCGCCGCTCACTGCGGAATGTGCGCCAATGCATGCGTTTTTGCTAACGGAACGCCAAGTTGCAACGCAGGATCGTGCACGCTTGCCTCTTGCAACGCGGGCTTCGCCAACTGCGACAACAACGCGGCCAACGGCTGCGAAGTGAACACCACCAACACCGCAGCAAACTGCGGGGCGTGTGGCAATGCGTGCCCTGCGGTTGCAAACGGCGTTGCGAGCTGCTCCATGAGCGTGTGTACGCCCACCTGCGACGCGGGCTTTGAGCGACTCGGGACGCAGTGCATCGCGGCGGGAGTGTTTCCTCGTCCAATTCTTCCGCTCTCGTTGGGGAACGTGTCCCTCCGGCGACCCACATTGCGCTGGGAATTACCGGACGGAACCGACGGCGCCCTGGTGGATCTATGCCGCGATCGCGCCTGTACGATGGTGATTGAGAGTACCCGAGTGGTTGGCACATCGATGCGACCGATGCTCCCGTTGCCTGCGAATTCCGCGGTTTTTTGGCGGCTTCGTGCAACTGTCGGGATGGCCGCGAGTGTAAACTTCAGCCCAACGTGGCTCTTTCACGTCCCCGCCGCTGACAACTCGGGCAACGTGGACACCAGCGCAAACGCTCATCTCGATGTCAACGGAGACGGCTTCGACGACGTGGTGGTTGGGAGTCCCCTTGCCTCTCCGGGCGGTCGAAGCAGAGCCGGGACAGCGAGCGTGTTTCATGGCAGTGCGGGCGGGATCCCCATGGCTCCCGCGAGAGTGTTGGAGGGTGTTGTTGCGAACGACTATTTCGGCTTTTGCGTTGCGAGCGCGGGAGATGTGAACGGCGATGGCTTTGGTGATCTGGTCATTGGGGCCCGCTTGGCCTCTCCGGGTGGTCGCATGTTAACCGGGACAGCAAGTGTCTTTCATGGCAGCGCGGTTGGGATCCCGATGGCTCCTGCGAGAGTATTGGAGGGTGTCGCCGCGGGCGACCAGTTCGGCCTGTCCGTTGCGAGTGCGGGAGATGTGAACGGCGATGGCTTTGGTGATCTGGTCATTGGG
>JANNCG010000700.1:0-2252 GCA_031386385.1 Myxococcales bacterium | reverse complement strand
GAAGCACAGCGCGTGCAGCTGTGGGCGATCTTTGAGCAAGTGCAAAAAGCGTTGGCCGAACGAAAGCTCAGCACACAGCCCGCGGTCTTCACGGCGGTGGCCAACGCGGTCACGTCGAGCAAGCGGGCTCCGTTTGATTTTGCGGTGGTGGATGAGGCACAGGACATCTCGGTGGCACATCTGCGCTTCTTCGCGGCGCTTGGCGCAGAGCGACCCGACGCACTGTTTTTCGCTGGGGATTTGGGCCAACGCATCTTTCAGCAGCCCTTCTCGTGGAAGTCCCTCGGGATCGACCTTCGCGGACGCTCGCGCAATTTGCGCATCAACTACCGAACGTCCCACCAGATCAGACAGCACGCAGATCGCTTGCTTGAGCAATCAACGACGGACTTCGACGGACAGACCGAGAGCCGCAACGACACCATCTCGGTGTTTAATGGGCCAGCGCCCATCGTGCGCGTCCTCAAGAGCGAAAAAGAAGAGCAGCAATCGGTCGCCGGGTGGCTCACTGAGCAATCCAAATCGGGCATTTTGCCGCACGAATTTGGTGTGTTTGTTCGCTCAGAAGCACAGTTGCCTCGGGCGCAGTCAGCGGTGAAAGAGGCCGGACTTGCGTTTAAAATCCTCGACGAACATGAGCAGACCGCAAGCGGAAGTGTGTCCATCAGCACGATGCACTTGGCCAAGGGGCTTGAGTTTAGGGCGGTGGTTGTGATGGCGTGTGACGACGAGATTGTTCCGCTGCAAGAGCGAATTGAGTCCGTGGGCGACTCGTCGGATTTGGCGGAGGTCTACGACACCGAGCGGCACTTGCTGTACGTCGCGCTCACTCGCGCGCGGGATCAGCTGCTCGTGACGTGTGTTGACCCGGCGTCCGAGTTTCTTGAGGATTTACTGGCGAAGGGTTGATGTGGCGGTGTGGCGAGCAAGAAGTTCTGCGCTCGCAGTTGATCGTGCAGGACCAAACTTGGCGACAGTGACTTCAAAATCGTGGACAAACTCGCTAAACCCACACCACCCCAACGCTCTCGCGGCAACGTCCACACACTCCACCCAAAGCAAGCCGCGTCTTGGATTGTAGACAGCAATCTTTTGTATTCGCTCGGGGTGTTGCATGCGATCCAGGGCGACATAGCCAAGCAATTGCATCACATGGCGAGGATTGGGACATTTATTGATGCTCACCTTCAACTCAATGAGTGTGTCGTCGAAAAGTAGGTCGCCGTCTGCCTTCACGAAAACCGAGCCGATTTGCTGACCAAATGTGGGATTGTATTCGCAGTTCGTCCCGGACGGGAGATCGCTTGTACCGCGTCGAATCAACGCGTGAAGCTCTGACACTACGGCCACAGGATAACGACCGCGTAACGCGCGACGAAGCATAACCGTTGAAGTCCAGCAATTCGGAGTGTCAAGCACCCAAAGGGGGCCCGTGCCTGCACCGGATCGAAAGACGCTATCCAGTTCGGCGAGAAGAAGCGTCGCTCGAAAGTAATCACGATGTCGGCGGACGGACCCATCGTGATGCATCCGAACCGGTCCCACGCTCAGGATTTCTCGAAGTGGATCAGCCAGAATTTCGAATCGCCTATCAATGACGGCGCAGGCATTGCTGGCACGAACAATGACGCGGTCGATGTTTGCGGGATTCTCCCGCGAGCCCACCAGCAAATCAAACGCTGTCCCGACAATCCCGTAGTGATTTTTCTGGGTCCAATCACAAGCTTTGACTCTGGCCTTATACCGCACCTCCACTGATTCGACGCTTGGTCGAAATGGTTTAGCCTTTGCGGGACGACGCATTGTTTTGGCAACCTGGGTCAGATTCGTCGTTCTGATTAGCGCGGCAACTGCGTCGGATTGTGCCACTGCGATCAACCAATTGTCCTTGCTCATATCAAGTAAGACGTATGGGATAGCCGATGTTGACGGCGATTCAACTATGGCATGCACAATTGTGCAGCCAGAGGCTATGCGCTTTGCAATCAGCGCGACGAATTTCTGCCATCACCGACGGGTGGCGTGCCTGATCGACTCACACAACGAAAACCAATGGTGGTGTCCGCGAGCCCGTCGCTGATTGAGCGCGGGGCTGCGTCGGTGATCTGACTTGGATTCGAGCCGGTCCACTGTGGGCCGAGCACGAGGTGTCGCGGTGGCCCTGCATCGAAAGTGCCTGCCGTTGCTGACACTGTGTCGCGCGTCCATTCATCCATGCGGTTCGTCATGTCGAGTACTGCTTGTCCACCATC
>JANNCG010000653.1:0-9987 GCA_031386385.1 Myxococcales bacterium | reverse complement strand
GATAACAGGCTGATCGCGCCTGAGAGTTCACATCGGCGGCGCGGTTTGGCACCTCGATGTCGGCCCATCGCATCCTGGGGCTGGAGCAGGTCCCAAGGGTTCGGCTGTTCGCCGATTAAAGCGGTACGCGAGCTGGGTTTAGAACGTCGTGAGACAGTTCGGTCCCTATCTGCTGTGGGCGCAGGAAACTTGAGAGGACCTATCCATAGTACGAGAGGACCTGGATGGACGCACCTCTAGTGCTTCGGTTGTCCCGCCAAGGGCATGGCCGAGTAGCTAAGTGCGGAACAGATAATCGCTGAAAGCATCTAAGCGAGAAGCTGACCTCAAGATCAGGTTTCCCTACCAGACTCCATGTAGACTACATGGTTGATAGGCCGGGTGTGATCGCTCAGTAATGAGCGGAGCTAACCGGTACTAATCGGTCGATCGGCTTGCCGATCTCCAAGATACTTCGTGATTCATAGACCTCATTCTCGACGCAAGTCGCGATGAGTATATTGTCTAAAGTATCCCACCGATTCTAGGCTATCACTTCGTCTGAATCGTCTCACTGCCTTCAGTCATTCTAGACTTCGTGGCACTTTGATCATCTCATCCATCATCTTCTCAATCTTACCGGTGCAATTCCGGCTAAATCTTGATCCTTTTCTCGATGAGTGTACGGAGCGCAAAATATGTGCTCGTTCACACTCCGTTTCGTTCTCTGTTGCTTCTGCCTCCTCATCCGTTGCAGAAGCCAAAGACCTGAAGCCCTACCCCTTTCCTGGTGGTTATGGCGGGGAGGTCATACCCGATCCCATCCCGAACTCGGTCGTCAAGCTCCCCAGCGCCGATGGTACTGCACAGGTAACTGTGTGGGAGAGTAGGACACCGCCGGGGTTTATTTTATAAGCCCACATGCAAAACCCGTTTACGTTTATTCGTAAGCGGGTTTTCGTGTTTCTCCCCTTCGCGATTTAGCCCGATTTTTATCTCTGCGCCCACTGACCCATTCGCTCAATCGTCCGAGGTCTCTCCGCGCTTAAACAGCGCTCGACCTCAAACAATTGACCCAACGGATCAATCCCTTGAACGGTCCTCCAACGGAGACTCGACGGGAGTGTGAGAGTCGACTCCCCATGGCCGACTTTTCTATCTGACAGCGGTTCAGTTATGGACGAATTCGCGGTCGCGGAACACCACCGCCGCGAACGGGTGGCTGCACAGTCGGCGGCGTTGACGTTGTTCCGCTGCCAGCTGCTCCAACCACAGTCTCGAGCGTGTACGCTCCCGCGTTGCCGCTTGAGTACCCGTCGACAAACACTGTGTAAGTTCCGGCGTCAAAATCATCTTCGATGACTGAGTTTGTTGTCCCATTGGTGTCATCGACACACGCTCGCTCGGTGGACTGATCATCACACGTTGATCGAAGATAGATCGCAGGATCGTAGCCTTGTCCCGTCGATGTGACGGTCAGACGGACGTGGGAGCGGCGCCGAAGTGTCAATCGGTACAGATGCTCTGGGCTGCGCGCGTTGCCGGCGCACGAGGCATGAAACAGATCGTTGCCTGCTGTGGTGGCGGTGATTGTCCGGCCTGGAGTCAGCGCTCGAGCCGCTCGGCAGGCTTGCTCAATGGGCGCGCGATCTTCGATTGCGGCGTTGAGCGTAAACCGTCCAAATGCACGGGCGCGGGCTGCTTCGACGACGACAAAGTAGGTTCCGGGTTCGACGGCCTGCTCAAGTGGATTGTCATCACCGACACTGAGCGCGCGGCAGGCCTCTGCGGTACCAGGTCGAGCGGTGGTCCCCGCCGCCGGCGCTTGTCCGCAGTTGCGTGTCACGTGCACCGTGAGACCGCCTGCCTCTCGAAGCGCTTCATCCATTGCGGAGAACGACAGTTTTAACCGTCCACGCTGAGTGACGTTCAATCGGTACACCAAATCCGCAGTGTCCGCACCGCCGCCACAGGACACGTTGACGTTGTCGTGCGCGTTCAGCAGATTGCCTTGTACGCTCCCAGCTGCTCCTGTGATGGTTAACGCTTCTGCGTCCGCACAGGTGTCTCCCGCGACTGTGCCTCCTGCGGCGGGAGCCGTGTCCACTTGGAGCGTGAACGCGCCTCCTGTCGCTTGGTAAGCGTCAGAATAGATGTAGTAAGGACCCGGAGGCAGGATCGTGTTGACCCGGGCCTGGCGTGTGCTGTCGGCGTCGTCATTGCAGACGATCTCGCTGTTGTCCTGAGCACAGGCTCGGCGAATGTAGAGCGCACCGTCATAGGTTGGTGTCTCAAGCGTTGCTTGCACGCGCGATTCGGTTTGCAAATCCAGTCGAAAAACGCGCTCTGGTCCCGGCGTTTGGTTCGCGCATGTTGCATGAAAGACATCCACTTCGCGCGAAGTGTCGCCCTGAATTGCTTGTCCTGGCGTGACGACCGGAGCCTGCTGGCACAGCTCGTCCGCTGAGGGAACATCCTGCCCCACGGCCGCCAGCGAAAACGGTCCCGCTCCATCAAAGCCGTCCATCACGACAAAATAGTCGCCCGGATCCAGGACTGTGACAACTCGTGAGCGTCGGGCCGTTTGATCATCGTCGTTGCACGCAATCTCGTTTCCACCACCTCCGCGCTGGCCGCGTGACGGACCGCGTGATGGAAGTCCGCCACTCGAACAAGCACGAAGAATGTAGACCGCACCGTCAAAGTCTTGCTGCTCAGACGTGACCGTGACCTGCATGCGGCGGGGGACATGGAGCCGATAAACAAGCTCAGGCGACTCACCGGTGGCACAGGACCCGCGCAAGCGCGCACTGCCCTGTGAGGTGTCTCCGTTCACGGTCTGTCCCAACTCAATCGGAAGTGGCTCAGAGCAGCTTCCGGGCCCGCCAGCAACTGCGTTGTTGCCGTGGGGTTGCCCGTGACCGGTGCCACTTTCTGCGCCCCCGTGCCAGGTGGACATCGAGAGCGTCCCGTGCCCCAGTGCGACACGCGCCGTCACTTGGTATCGACCCGCTGAGGGAGCACAAAACCGAACGCCAGCCTGTGCGTCATGCGCGTGCTCTTGTGCAAGCGTTTGGCCCTGACCGTTTGCGAGCGACAGATCGATGTCGCGGACGCCGTCGCCTCCGAACGCGATCACAGTATAGCAGCCGACCTGCATATCAATGTTTGTGCGGACCGATTGGCCTTCACCGAGCGTCGCGTTTGAGACTGCCCCGATCTGCGCCAACCCTTGGGTCGTGAGTGCGTTATGGGCCGCCATCATTCGCGTGTGGGCGCTGTTTGCAGCCCCTGGACAACCGCTTAGAATAGCTGTGCTAAGCACCGTGAGGTGCGAACAGTATTGAACAAATGCTCGAGGCTTCAAGGTCTCTCAATGCTCCACTAGAGTGAGAAAAACAACCGCTGTGAGAATAGCGAGTTCTACGTGAGAGTCCCTCCATTTCGTGCCCTCTTGGTACTTTTCGTAGAACGGACTAGCGCTCAATGATTGTGGGCTGCGCGAAGGTACATTCAAATTCCCAGTGCGTTCGCTCAAACGAACGAAACGATCCGCCAATTCGCACGCCGACACGCTCAAGTGAGAGCGCGATCCCGCCATCGACGCCAAAATCCTCATCATAGTTCAGCGTGGTTTTGCAGTGATCCGTGCCGAATTCAAGCCGCCTTCGAGCCAAGGCTTGCCAGGTAGGCTCGTGCGCATACCAACTCAACCCTTGCGGAACGTGAGGCGTTTTTGTGGGAATAAATACTTCCTCGATCTCAACACGCTGCACAAAACTCCGTACACGTGAGGCGCCGTTGCCACCCGCGATCGCGTCCCAGGGGGCTTGAGCTGCAGTATTCCATGCAGCGGCTTCACGGTACCCTCGCGCTGCTCGAACGGTCACTTGCGTGGCGCCAAGCCCTGCGAGCAATGTGACAAATTCAGTGACCTTTTGCGCGAACAATAGCTCGTGATAATGTGCCAACGGAAAGTACCGCGAGCTCTCTATCGGGTGCATCGCATAGGCGTGATCAACGCGGGGATGTCCGGGCAAAAACTGCAGCTCACGCTCCGCTTGTGTGGCGCTGACAACGAGCGCTCCTCCCGCGGCAAATTGGTTGAGCGCTGATTTGGCCGGAGCGGCGATCGCAGGTAGCGCCTTCGACACCTGACGAGCTGCTCGGCGCATCATCGATTGTGTGGCCGTTCCGTCCTTATCCAGCGCCCGAGCGATGAGCGCGAGGGGGGCAATGGCTGGGAGAACCCCTACCATTGCCCCGATCATGCCTGTGTTGGCGACCGCTGACCAATCGATGCTAGATGACTGATGATCGCCCGGTGCGAGGACAATTACTCGTCGCTCTGCAAGAGGGAGCGAGACAATCGAAGGGGGTTTGTTAGAGTCGTCGCTCAATGTTTGTTAAGGGTACCATCGATTTAAGCATCGTGCGCGCGACTCGCATTTGGTCGCTATTTTTGCTGCTCAATCTCAACGGGTGTCCAAAGTCTGGCCCTTTAAAGTTACCCGCTTCGATAACGGCAGATGTTCACGCTGTTCCAGCGGTACCGTCTGGTGATGCCGCTGGAGTGTCTGCCGATTCTGCGAGCCCGTTGCCTCGTCACCCGCTCAACGTATTATACATTTCAATCGACAGTCTGCGCGCAGACATCTTGCATCCGCGAGGGACCAACTTGCCTGTGGCCTTTGGCGAAAACCCCGCCACGATCGCTCCTGCTCTTGTCGCCCTTGCTCACAGAAGCGTGACCTATTCGCGCGCATACGCTCTGAGCTCATACACATCGATGTCCGTCGGAGGAATGTACGGAGGAAAACTTCCGGGAGAGCTCTCGCGAAACGGCTATTTCTTTGGCCATTACCGCGACAACGTCCTCATGCTCGCCGAGCGATTGACGCAAAGCGGAGTCCGAACCATGGCGGCGCACGCACATTTCTATTTTACCCCCGGGGGTGCTGGCCTTGACCAGGGCTTCGCCGAGTGGCGATTGCTGCCTGGACTTGTGCGCAATAACAGCACGGACGTTGAAGTGACCAGCAATCGACTCGCGCCGCTTGTGCAAGAGATGCTGCAGCGGGCGAGCCAGCAAGATCGCCCTTGGTTTTTGCATACCCATTTTATGGATCCGCACGATGAGTATCGTCGGCACGTGGGCTCTCCTCCGCTGTCGGTTGCACGGGGTGCGCGCGCGTCGTTTTTGGGTGAAGTTTGGTTCACCGATCAACACCTTGGGCGGCTTCTTGAGTGGGTGTCGCAGCAACCATGGGCACAACGAACTGCGATCATTATTTCAGCGGATCACGGCGAAATGTTTGGCGAGCATCACCACTTTCGCCATGGATTTTACCTGTGGGAAGAGTTGATTCGTGTGCCGTGGATTTTTGCCATCCCGGGACTCCAACCTCGAGTGATAGATGTTCCACGCAGCCATCTTGATTTAGCGCCCACGATTATGGATCTGTTAGGTGTGCCACCCGCGGATGACTTGAGAGGTCACTCGTTGCGAGCGGAGCTTGAGGGCGCGGTCGCACAAGAGCGTCCGGTCTGGGTGGATCTTCCGCAAACAAGCGACAACGATCGCTGGCGTGCGCGAATTGATGGGTACATCAAAACGGTCTCCCACGGAGACAACGACGCGAGCTTTAACGTTTACAATTTGCTCGAAGATCCAGAAGAACTTCACCCACTGTCTCGGGACAACCCAACGCGAATTCAGGCCGTCGAGGCGTTTCGCCGCGAGCGGACGCAGTGGCATGATGTCGCCCCCGACACCTGGCATCCCCGTCCATGAGCCAACTAACCGTCACACAGTGACAGAGTCGCTCAAACGATGCGTCGACGAACGACGACTACGACTACTTCGTGAGGGCTTTTTCGAGCGATTCGCGGACTTTCTCTTCGATTGTCCCCTTCATCGCCTTCAGTAAAAACGGCAGATCAAGCTCGATTCGGACGTTGGTGTCGGTGACTTTAAACGTCCCGGTCGCAGGGGCTGTGACTGTGAAAACGTCACCAGCCCAGGTGCCTTTGATACCCATCTTGTCTTTCATCTTGTCGAGCATGTCGCTGGCGCGTTTTTTCGCGTCTTCTTTGCCGAGGGTGTGATTGCGGGTGATGTCGATCGCTGCCATAGGTGCTCCTGAAACGTCACTAGACGATGTGGGTGAAGAAGGAGTTTTAGCAAACACTCAACCCGTGTGGGTACAACGAATTAACTCTTTGTGTCGGTTGCCGATTTTCTCGTCGAAAACCAGGCAATCATCGCACCAAGCAGCGCAGTCGCAAACCCTGGAATCAGTACAAACCCTTTAAGTCTCTCTCCCTTTCTCTGCTGCACGGCTTGGGGGGCGTAGGGTCGCTGCAGGTGGGCGCTTTGCGCAAACTCCAAGACTCGCGGTTTCATCGCGGACTCCCGGTCTTTGAGCGAGATTCCGAGCGCATAGATCGTCGCGTCACCTCCGGTAGCCATCCATGCTCGCAAGCTCACTTGCGCCGCGGGGGGTTCAATCGTAGCGGTGGCCGAAAACCCTGGCAGTCCACCGACCGTGATCTCCGTTGGTGCTGAAAAATCAGCGAGATTTTGCGACGCATACGAAGATCCACCATCGCTCCCCACTGCCTGAACTCTCGTTCCGACCGCGCGCATCATGGTCGCGGCGAGCGCAAAGAGTTGGCGCGCTCCGCCAGGACCTTGAGCCGTCGTGCCGACTTCGGCAAATGTGAGCTCGGCTCCGCCCATCGCGCCTGGGGCGAGGCAATAGCGACCCACATACAACGATTGGGTTGAGCCGCCGTTGGTTGGGGTCGCATCGGTCCAAGCAGGAGGGCACGCGACCGTGATATTCCACGATCGTTCTTCCCCTGGCGGGAGAGTAAATGCGCGGAGACCCTGCACGTTTGTGACGGTAGTCACCCCGGCCCGCTCGACCTCCGCCATCTGCGATTCTTCAGCCACAAGTGTGACGAGGAGCGTGTGTGATGCGGCCGGAAGCGCCCAGGCTCGGCCACGTAAGGTCGGGAGGCGAAACCCTCCCTGACCGTCAAGCGTCAGGCTCTCGTTTTGTGGACCCAGCGGATGCCGTTGTGTGGCGCTTAACGGTTCAAGAGCGATGTGGCTTGACTGGGCCATGACCGTCAGAAATCTCTGCAGAGCCTCCGGCCTTGAGCGTGGATCAACCAGGATTTCGGGCGTCCAAAAGAGCTCAAGCGACTCTGAAAGGACAGACTCGCTTCGAATGGGATCACAGCGGACGAGCCAGTGGAGGTTGGTGTTTTCAACGATGGTTGAGTGGTCGTACCGAGGCGCTTGCGCATACCCCAGGGGGCAGTCGGGCTGCGCCGGGGGTGTCGCTTGCGTTGTGATCGCGCGACGATCGGCACCGCGTGACGCGAGGGACCATGCTCCCCAGGCACTGCCGATGAAGGCTCCGATGGCGCCGAAGAGAAAAATGCGACGGATTCGCGTGACCGATTCGTTAACGGGAGAATTCACTACCTGTTGGGATGTGGCACAACTGTTTGCAATTGCAAGAACTGACACCCATCAACCATCACTCGATCAATTCAGTTGTGCACTCATCGCGAGAGAATGGGCTATACATCTCCCACAAAATTCATGCACGGATCGGTCGGAACAGTTTTGGACGCAGTGGGCAACACACCCATTGTTAAACTCAATCGCGTGACGCAGGGCCTCGCTGCGGATATTTTCGTGAAACTTGAGTTCTTGAATCCCGCAGGCTCAATGAAAGATCGCATCGCGATCAGCATCATTGACGCCGCCGAGGCTGAGGGCCGACTGAAGCCCGGTGGCACGATTGTCGAAGCGACGAGCGGCAACACGGGTGCGGGCCTCGCCATGGTAGGCGCGGTGCGAGGGTACAAATCGATTTTTGTGATGCCCGACAAGATGTCGCAAGAAAAGATTGCCTCGCTTCGAGCGTGGGGCGCCAAGGTCGTGGTCTGCCCAACGGCCGTCGAGCCCGAGGATCCGCGCAGCTATTATTCAGTCGCCCGTCGCTTGAGCGAAGAGACACCCAACTCGATTCTTGCCAATCAATACCATAATCCAGCAAACCCTGACGCTCACTACAAGAGCACCGGACCAGAGATTTACCTGCAAACAAACGGGGAGATCGATGTTTTTGTTTCAGGCATGGGTACCGGTGGGACGCTCTCGGGGACTGGCAAGTATCTGAAAGAGATGAAGCCTGGGATTCAGATCGTGGGCGTGGATCCCGTGGGCAGTGTCTACTACGACAAGTTTCGACATGGACGCGACACTCGCGCGTTTTCGTATAAAGTTGAGGGGATCGGCGAGGACTTTTATCCCACCACAATGAACATCAAAATCCTTGATGACGTGGTGCGCGTGGACGATCGAGAGTGCTTCATGATGACCCGCGACTTGGTCCGCTTGGAAGGGATCTACTGTGGCGGATCCTGCGGAGCTGCGGTTGCGGGAGCGGTAAAATACGCACGAATGCGCAACAAGAAAGAGAACATCGTGGTTCTTCTTCCGGACAGCGCCGCCAAGTACCTCTCGAAGATCTTTAACGATGATTGGATGCGAGAGAATGGATTTTTAGGGACTGAGGGGACCGTCCGTGAGGTGCTCGAGACCAAAACCGCGCGCAACTTGGTGACAGCGCAGCCATCGGACTCCGTTCGGCATGTGGTCCAGACGATGAAAGCGCATGGATTTTCGCAGCTCCCGGTCGTGGGAGACAACGATATGCTTTATGGAATCGTCGCGGAAGTTGACGTGCTGAGACACTTGGTGACTGGCGAGGGCCACTTGGACGGCACTATCGAGAGCATCGTTGAGAGCGACTACGCAAGCGTCACTCCGGACACGCGAATCGATCTGCTGCAGGGAGTCCTCTCAGACGCGAAGGTCGCATTGGTGACCGAAGGGCGCAAACTCGTCGGGATTGTCAGTAAAATTGACCTGATTGACTACCTTTCGCGCAAGACTCAGGGTTAAGGTTTTCGCGGCAAACCCTGCAATGGGCGTTGACAGGACTAGGCTCCGTCGGGTACCGCAGACACTATGCAGCGAAGAGTTAAAAGTGCCATCACAATATTGGCACTCCTGGCCTCTGTTCAACATGGTTGTCTCTCACAGATCGCAGCGAATTCAACTGCGGGCATCGTCGGTCGCGGCTCGCTAGCCCTGGCTCGCTCGGCTGACCCAGAGTTGGTCGAAGCGGCGATTCCGGGTTCGATTGCCACGCTTGAGAGCTTGATGTTCACCATCCCAGAGAACACTGTTCTTCGGGCGACTCTGGCGAAGTCCTACTGCTCGCTCGCGTTTGGCTTCATGGTTGATCACATGGAGGAGGCCAACCTTCGTGATGACGTCGATCGCGCTGAACACTATCGCAATCGCGCGTCGGCTCAGTTTACGCGCGCCAAACAGATCGGCTTTGAAATCATGTCGATTTGGGAGCCCGATGATGGTGGCGTTGAAGGCAATCGCCGCACCCTTGATCGTTGGCGCAACTACCTGCGCAATTTTGAGCGTCGCGAGCAAGGCGGGCAACTGTTTTGGACCGCTTATGCTTGGGTCAACTACATCAACTTGAACAAAGATGATCCCGACGCAGTCGCTGATCTGCCCTACGTAATCGCGCTCGCAGAGCGTGCGAAAGATCTCGATCATGAATACAACAACTTCGGGCCACACGCGTTGATGGCTGGGTTGATGGCTGCGGCACCTGCGGCTTTTGGTGGACGACCGGACCTTGCGAAGACAGAGTTTGAGTGGGTCATCCGTCAAACCGAAGGCAAAAACCTGATGTATCGCGTTATCTTGGCGCGCAATATCGCTGTCGCTCTTCAAGATCGCGGTCTGTACACCGCTCAGCTTCAGCTCGTACTTGATGCCGGAGATGTGAGCGCAGATGATCGCCTGTCGAACATTTTGGCGAAGCGGCGCGCGCGTCGGTACTTATCGCAAGTCGACGACCTGTTCTCACCTGAAGAGCCTGCCGGTACTGCGAC